>JACCQS010000227.1 GCA_013814015.1 Geodermatophilaceae bacterium
GAGTTCATGAACCAGAACAGCAGGAAGATCAGCAGCACGAAGGGCAGCAGGCTCAGCAGGATCGAGACGAAGATGTTGTCCTGGCTGACCGAGGTGTCATACGTCGAACCCGAGCCCTCGGCGTTGCGAACGAGGTCGAAAACCTCGTCGGAGGCTTCCAGGGGGTAGGACGCGGTGATCTGGCTCGCGCCGTCGACGGCACTGTCCAAGGTCAGGTCGAGGGTCTGTTCCTTGTCATTGATGGTCGCCTCGGAAACGTTGCCGGACTCCAACTGCTCGAGGGCGACCGAGGTCTTGACCTCGGTGAAGTCGTCGCCGCCGCTGAACAGCGGCTGGACGACGAAGAACAGCAGGACGGCAAGCCCCACCCACAGCCAGGGCGACCTGATCAGTCGTTTACGTTCCATCGCGATGCCGACCCGAGGGGAGATCGGGGTCGGCGTCCCTCCTGCTCTTGTGGGCCCGAAGGCTGTCTTTCGCGCCGCGACCCGACGCTGGGGAGCACACTGCTGGTCCGGCTCCTACCGCGTGGGAAACTGTACCCCGCAGCGCTGGGAACCCCTGTTGCTCGTGCTCAGCCCAACGCTTGCGCGGCCTACGACGTTCCTGGCCGTACGACGGCAGTCCGTTCCTGGCGGTTCTGGCGAAAACCACCACGATGGGCCGGTCGCGGCCGAAACTTCAGCTGGCGGCGTACACCGCAGGTCGCAGGGTGCCGATGAAGGAGAGCTCCCGATAGCGCTCGGCGTAGTCCAGCCCGTATCCGACAACGAACTCGTTGGGAATGTCGAAGCCGATGTAGCGCACTCGTACGTCGACCTTCACCGCATCGGGCTTGCGCAGCAGCGCGCAGACCTCCAGTGAGGCCGGCCGACGGGATTCCAGGTTCTTCATCAGCCAGGACAGCGTCAGACCGGAATCGACGATGTCCTCGATGATCAGCACGTCACGGCCGGAGATGTCCCGGTCCAAGTCCTTGAGGATCCGTACGACGCCGGAGGAGCTGGTCGCCGACCCGTAGGAGGAGACCGCCATGAACTCCATCTGCGAGGGCCGGGACAGCGCCCGCGCGAAATCCGACATGAACAACACCGCGCCCTTGAGCACGCCCACGAGCAGAACATCCCGATCGGCGTAGTCGGCGCCGACCTCGGCGGCCAGTTCGGCGACACGCGCGGCAATCTGTTGCTCGCTGACCAACACGGTCTCGATGTCGTCGCCGTACACGCCGGTGGCTCGCGGACTGATCTCGTCGGTGGTCTGCCCGGTGATCACGACTGTGGCCACTCAGGGCTCCCGTGGATAGAGATCTGGAGAACGACGACCGTGCACCGTCTGGGTTTTCAGTGTCAGGGTGCCAGACGTCCGGCTGAGGCTGAATCCGCCCGGGAGATCGATCGGGCCCTGGCCGTGCCAGTTGGTGACCAGCCGGCCCACCTCATCGAGGTGCACCGAGCCCAGTTCGGGTACCTCGCGGCAGATCAACCACAGCCGGATCACCCGCTGGCGCAGCGCCGTCGGCAGCTCGGCCAAGCCGGCCGCCGGCAGGATCTCCCCGGTCGCGCGGTGCTCGGCCTGCCATTGCGCAGCGAGGGCATCCAACGCGTCGAGGTCTTGGCGCAGCAGCGTTGCCGTACGGGCCAGTGCCGCCGAAGTTCCGCCGCCGAGTACGTCGTCGAGAAGGGGCAGCACCTCCCGCCGCAGCCGCACTCGGCGATAGGCCGGATCATGGTTGTGCGGGTCATCCCAAACCGGTAGTCCTAGTGCCTCGCAAGCCTTTACGGTCGTGGCCCTTGGTACGTCGAGGAACGGTCGCCACCAGAAGCCACGGTAGGTCTGCATGCCGGCGATCGATCGCGGACCTGAGCCCCGGCCCAGTCCCATCAGCACGGTCTCGGCCTGGTCGTCGCGGGTGTGGCCAAGCGCCACACAACCCCCTTGGAGGATCACGCGTTCCTGCAACGCGTCGTACCGCGCGCTCCGAGCGGCAGCCTCCGGGCCACCCTCGGTGCCGACCCTGACCGTCAAGATGTGTACGGGCTCGAGGCCAAGATCGGTCAGGATTGCCGCCGTGGTCTCCGCGCGCCGGGCTGACTCCGGTTGCAGCCGATGGTCAACGGTGAGCCCACAGACCGGTCCGTACCCGTCGCGCCGGGCCACGAAGGCGACCGCCGCCGCCAACGCGAGAGAATCCGCACCGCCGCTGACAGCGACGCGTAGCGGCAACTGCACGTCGGAAATGCTCGCTCGCACGGCGCGACGGATCGCGGCGACGGCGGCGGGTGGTCCGGCCATGGCGGGCGCTGGGCGGTCCGGGTCGGGGAGACGGCGGCTGGCAGGCAGGCAGTCGGTTGTCAGGTGGTGAGCGCCGGCCGTGGGCCGTGCACTCGAGCGACCCAGGCGGCCGGATCCACGAGTTCCTCGATGGTCGGCAGCGCATGCGGGCCGGCCCAGACCGCGTTGAACCCGTCGATGCCGACCTCGTCGACCACGCCACTGACGAAGTGCCGCCCCTGGGCGTACTGCTGCATCTTGGCCTCGAGGCCGAGCAGCCGGCGAAGGATGCGATCCAGTGGCCCGCGCCCCTTGCGGCGCTGGTTGAACCGCTTGCGGATGGCGGCCACCGACGGCACGACGTCGGGTCCGACCTCGTCCATGACGTACTCCGCGTGACCTTCGACCAGGCTCATCAGCGCGGTCATCTTGTCCAGGATCGCCCGCTGCTCGGGACTCTTGATCAGTGCCAGCAGCCCCTCGGAAGAGCCGGCGTCGTCCTCGGACGAGCCGGGCCTGACTGCATAGGCGATGCTACGGACGACCTCCCGAAGTTGCTCCCGTAGGGCCTCGGCCG
The DNA here is from genome assembly GCA_013814015.1 of Geodermatophilaceae bacterium. Classification (GTDB taxonomy): domain Bacteria; phylum Actinomycetota; class Actinomycetes; order Mycobacteriales; family Geodermatophilaceae; genus JACCQS01. The sequence continues at coordinate 2,852 of JACCQS010000227.1, forward strand.
AGGTGTCAGTGGCCTCGACGAAGGCGCCGATCTGGTCGCTCAGGTAGCCCTCCAGCCAGGGTACGGCGGTGAACTGGAGCCGGTGGGTTGCTTCGTGCAGGCAGACCCAGAGGCGGAAGTCGCGGGGATCGACACCCAGCTTTCGTTCGGTCTCGACGATGTTGGGTGCTACCAGCAGCAGTTCACCGCCGCTGCCGAACAGCTCGTACTGCCCCAGGACCCGGGAAGCGACGAAGGACAGCACCGCGCCGGCCTGGGCGCCGGTGACCCGCGACCCGATCGCGACGGTCAGGGCGCTGGAGGGGCTCTCCTGGTTGTCCACCAGGCGTTGGGCCAGGGGCGTGATCAGTTTGGACATTCCGGCGACGTTGGTGTCGATCCAACCGGCGCGATCGACGATGCGTACCGCCGGGACCGTGGTCGTCAGCGGAGTCAGCCTGGTCAACCCTCGGACATGGCTCTCGGCCTCATCGGAGAGCTGCAGCAACTCCTCGACGGCCTGCGCGGCCTCGTCAGGGGTGACTTCCGGACCGCTGCGCACGAGACGCTTGGCCGTACGCGCTGCGAGGTCCCAGTCGACCAGGGATGGGGAGTTCACCATGCGTCAACCGTACGCGGCAGCGGTCGAGGCGTATCCACACCGACTCAGGGCGGCCCCGAGTCGAATGTTTCGACTCAGGGTCACCCTGATTCAGGGTGCGGGCGGGCAGGGGTCGAGATCAGCGGCAGCCGCAGGAGGCCAGCACTCCGGCCACGGCATCGAGTACGGGTTCGCCGCCGATCAACGGGCCGGGCGGCAGCTGGTCGGCGATCAGGGCGAAGGCAAGCACCCGGCCCTCGGCGGTCACCACGTACCCGGACAGCGTGTTCACGCCGTCCAGGGTCCCCGATTTCGCCCGTACCGAACCGGCGCCGACCGCCCGCCCACCCTCGTATCGGTCGATCAGAGTCCCGTCGTAACCGGCCACCGGCAGCCCGCTGCTGATCGGCGCGAGATCGGGATCACCGTCCTCGGCGGCGACCGCCCGCAGCAGATCGGTGAGCAATCGGGGGGGTACGGCGTTGCGCGCGGACAACCCGCTGCCGTCAGCAACGACCAGGCCGGTGATGTCAAGCCCCGCCGCGGCGACGGCTCCGGTGACCGCGGTCGCCCCCCCGCTGAAGTCCCCGCTCTGCCCACGGGCCAGGGCGACCTGCCGGGCCAGCGATTCGGCCAGCACGTTGTCCGACAGGGCCAGCATGGTCTCCACCAAGCGCGACACCGGGGCGGATTCGACCTCGGCGAGTACCGCTGCGTCGGATGCAGCGATCCCGGTGAGCACCGGAAGGTCGGGCAGCCCGAGTGCAGCTGCCAGGGCGGCGCCCGCGTCGAGGTCCGGACTGGCGCTACGCGACCGTGAGCCGGCTGCGACGCGGCCGCCGTCGACCATCGCAGCGGTGATCGGGGCGGCATAGGTCGAGGGCGCATCGCCGGCTCGCCACTGCGGCGAGATCGTCGGACCGGGATAGAGCGAGCCGTCCACCACGATGCTGGTGATCTCCGTGCCCGCATTGCCCAGGACCTGCTGGGCCAGCTCGGCGACGCTAGGCGCCTCGGGGTAGCTCAGCGATGGCGCCGTACGCGACAACGTGCTGTCCCCGCCGCCGACGAGCACGATCTGGCCAGGCGTCGACCCGGCGACCACCCGCGTCTCGAGCCGCTCTCCGGGATCCAGCGTGCTCAGAGCCGCGAACGCGGTCAGCAACTTGGCGTTGGACGCGGGGATCCCCGGCTGATCACCTGCCGCGTCGAACAGGACCTGCCCGTCCACGACATCGACGACCCGGGCCAGCAGACGCCCACCGAGCCGCGGATCGCTCAGCGCAGGAGCCAATGCCGTGGCCAGAGCTGCGGAGTCCGGAATCGGCTCATCGCCAACGTCATCGGCGAGCACCGGATCCGGAACGCCGAGGTCCGGAATCACCGCGTCGGGGAGGGCGTCGGCCGACGGCTGCCTCGCGAGCTCGGGGTTGCCTGTGGTCAGCAACACGGCGGCGATCCCCGCTGCGGTCAGGACCGTCAGAGCCAGGATCGCCAGCAGCACCCTGCGCAGACGACTGGGAGCGGCGATCTCAGCGCGACTGGCCGGCAACCGGCTCCTCCTCGTTCCTGGTCCTCGCGATCGTGGGGCCACGACCTGAATCCGGCCCGAATGCGGGGCACAGCTCCATGATCGCGGGTCAGTCTTGGGACACACTAGGAGGCGTGAACTTCGACGTGACGATCGAGATCCCCAAGGGCGTACGGAACAAGTACGAGTACGACCACCGGACCGGCCGGATCAAGCTGGATCGCCGACTGTTCACCGCGACGCACTATCCCTCCGACTACGGGTTCATCGAGGACACGCTGGGACAGGACGGCGACCCACTCGATGCGTTGGTGATCCTCGACGAGCCGACCTTCCCGGGCTGTCTGATCACCTGCCGAGCGATCGGCATGTTCCGGATGTCGGACGAAGCCGGTGGCGATGACAAGGTGCTCGCCGTGGCCGCGACCGATCCGCGGATGGAACACATGCGCGACGTCCACCACGTACCGGAGTTCGACAAGCGCGAGATCGAGCACTTCTTCCAGGTCTACAAGGCCCTCGAGCCAGGTAAGTCCGTCGCGACGGGCATCTGGGTAGGCCGGGACGCAGCCGAAGCGGAGATCCAGGCCTCGTACGAGCGGGCAACGCAAGCCGGTCACCACGGAACAGCCAGCGACGTGGATGCAGGCGTCACCGGGCCGGCCAGCGCCGATCCCGACCACTCATCGTGATTCGGAGAGGATCGTCATGACTCGCAAACAGATCTTGATCGGCGTCCTGGTGGCGGCCGTCGTCGCGCTGGTCGTCGTGCTGATCGTCGTGTACGGCGGTGGCGGCAGCTCAGGCTCCGGCGGTGGCACCGGGGGGTACTGACGGGGCTGCAAACCCGGTGCGGTGCTGCCATGTCGCTGGTCGTCACATGTCACCGGGCTGCTGCCTACCCGGGCCCACCGATCTCCGAGCTCAAAATGAGGATCCGGCCGTCCTCAGCGGTGCCCATCTGCAACACGTAGGGCTCGGTGAACGTGCTGCCGTCCGGGTTGGTGTAGATGATCGTCAGGGTGACCGTCGTACCGTCCGCCTGCACGTTCTCGGTGCCGACGTCGCTGAACCTGCTCCAGAAGTTCTCGTATCCACTGGGGCCGCCGGCCTGCTCCTGCACGTCAGGCCCCAGGTAGAGATATGCCTCGTCGAGCTGTTCGGGCAGCAGTCCGTAGTAGGTCTGCACGGCCTGCGTGAACTCGGCTGCGCCGGGCTCGGCGGGCGGCGGGGGCGGCGGCGCGGCGGTAGTCGGTGCCGGGGTGGTCGTGCTTGGCTCAGTCGTCGGCGCAGCGGTAGTGGTCGTGATAGGCGCGTTGGACGAACTCGGTGCATCGGCATCGGTCGAGGCGTCATCGGGCTCGCCGAGGGCGGTGACCAGGACGACCGCGCCGATCGCGACGAGCAGCAACACCAGAGCGCCGGTCAGCACCCGTGCCCGCTGCCACCATGGTGGTTTGCCTACTCGCGAAGCCGGCCGAGCCGGTTGAGCGGGTTGAGCGGGTTGAGCCGGCGGATCTGGTTCGGCCGGCAGCGGTGCCCGTTCCAGGGAAGCCGGTTGCAGCGCGGCCGGTTCCAGCACTTCTGACTGGGGCGGCCCGGCAGGAAGGGGAGCCGATGCAGGATCGGAACCGGGCAGGGCCTCGCCCGGATCGCCGTCGGCTGCCAGCAGTGCCGCCTCTGCCGGCGCAAGCCCCGTGCTGGCGACCCGGCCCAGCATGTCTCTGGCCACCGTCATCAACGGTCGTTGGGTGGGGTCGTCGCGAAGTAGCTGCATCAGCAGCGCGCTGAGCGGACCGGCGTTCTGCGGCGGACGCACCCTTGCTTCCGCGACCGACCGGAGCAGCGCGAGGGTGTTGTCGTCGTGGCCGAACGGCGGCGCCCCCTCGACTGCGGTGTAGAGGGTGGAGCCCAGTGAGAAGACGTCGGAGGCGGGGCCGGGCGCCCCGCCCCGGGCGACCTCAGGAGAAAAATATGCGGGCGTGCCGGTCAGGACGCCGGTGCGGGTGACAGTTGGATCCCAACTGGCCCGCGCGATGCCGAAATCGGTGATCTTGACGGTGCCGTTCTCGCCGATCAGGACGTTGCCCGGCTTGACGTCGCGGTGCACGATGCCGGCGCGGTGCGCCGCAGCCAGCGCGTCCGCGATCTGCCGCCCGATCCGGGCCACCTCCAGCGGGGGCAGCGCACCCTGCTCCGACAGCACGTCGGCCAGGCTGCGGGAGGGCAGGTACTCCATGACCAGCCACGGTTGGCTGTCCTTGCCACCTTCCAGGTCGGGGCCTAGTGCGACGTCGAAGACGTTGATCGCCTGCGGATGCTGCAGCCGCGCGGCAATGCGCCCTTCCCGCATCGCTCGGGCGCGGCTCTCATCCGCCTCGCCGGGAGACAGCCCCGGCAGCAGCAGGAGTTGCTTCACCGCCACCGTCCGGTTCAGGACGACGTCATGTGCGCGCCAGACCACCCCCATGCCGCCGGAACCGATCCGCTCGTCGAGGCGATAGCGATTGGCGACGAGGCGGGGTTCGGCGCTCATCAGCTCCTCCCCACGCTCACCGGCCAAGGGTAGGCGGTGACTGCCGTGTCCCCGCGCGAGCTGTGCATGTTCTAGCGCGGGGGCTTACACCGTCAGTGTGGACTACCCAAAGCTGGGGGCTAGAAGGGCGCGGGGCTGGAAGCCGTCAGGTCGTCCGTCCGCTGCCGCCGTTCCGGAGGGGCGACAGCGGGCGGAGGGCCGACGTCGTGCCGGGTCAGGCCGCGAGTTCGACTTCCGCGAGACGGCCGGTGGCCACGTCAAACACGAAACCGCGGACTGCGTCGCGGTGCGGTACGAACGCGCTCGCCTTGACCCGCTCGACCGACTTCCGTACGTCGGCGGGCAGGTCGGTGAATGCTTCTGAGTCCCAGTCGGGCACTGCGCCGGTATCAGCGCGAATCTCTGCCTTGAAGCCGTCGTCGGTGAAGGTGAGCATTCCGCAGTCGGTGTGATGGATCAGAATGACCTCTCTGGTGCCGAGCAGCCGCTGACTGATAGCCAGTGAGCGGATCTCGTCGGCCGTGACTACGCCGCCGGCATTGCGGATGACGTGTGCTTCGCCGTCCTTGAGCCCCAGCAGTCCGTAGACGTCCAGTCGGGCGTCCATGCAGGCGATGACGGCCACATTCTTGGATGGCGGCATCGGAAGCGGACCGTTGAAGGTCGAGGCATAGGCAGTGTTGTTCTCGAGCAATTCGTCCGTGACAGACACGGTGATCTCCTACAGGTGAGCGGATGGATGAACGAGGTCAGCGGGAGGGCTGACAGCTCGCCCCGCTGATCCGCACCAGGTCGACGTAGAGACGCCGTACCAGGAGTTCACCGATACCCACGACGCAATGGTAACCACCGGCGCGGATCGCTGCTCGCAGGAGGTCGCGACCTAGCGGTTTCGCTGCGCCGGACTAGGCCACGAACCGGCACCCGCCGGTCACAGGTCCTTGCGCAGGAAGGACGCCGCCGCCAGCCCCCAGACCATCGCCACCCACACTCCGGCCCACGCGAGGTAGGTGGCCGTCAGCGGCGCCTCGCTCAGGAACGGGAAGGCGGCGAGCTCGGGACCGAACGAGGTGAAAACCGATGGGTCTTGGAAGGCGTGCATCGCCCCGCGCCAGAGGCCGTCAGTGGGTAGGAGCATTCGCGAGACGGTGCCGACGCGCGCGACCCCGTCGTTGCCGAGAACGTCACCGACGCCACCCACCACACCGGCGATCCAGGTGGCACCGAAGAGGCCGACCGCGACCACACCCGACGCCATCGGCGAGATGACCGTCGAGAACAGCAGGCCGAGGGTGAGCAGCACGATCGTCTGCGCCGCGAGTAGCGCGAGGGCGGCCGCCGGCTGCGGTGGCCAGTAGCCCACCGTTCCCCAGACGACGAGGCACTGGGCCAGCCCGGCGAGGACGACGAAGCCGCCGCCGAACGCCACCAGCCCCAGCCACTTACCCAGTAGCACCGCGGAGCGACGGATCGGCCGGGCCAACATTGCCAGCGCGACGCCCGACTCCGTCTCGCCGGACAGCGTGGGGCCGGCGAGGAAAGCGGTACCCAGCGCCGCGATCAGGCTGAGACCGAACATCACGAGGTTGAGCAGCTGGGAGGCCACCAGCCGGGCCTGGCCGCTGGTGAGCGTTCCGAAGCCTGACTCCGCCGCCAGCCGGGAGAACCCCCAGCCGCTCAGTACGAGCAGCACGACGGTGAGCACGGCGAGGGCCCGCAGCACGCGCCGGCGCGCCGCCTCGCGCAGGGTGAGCGCGGCTATGGTCACGACCGTCCGGGCCGTCGTCACTGTTCTTGACCCCCGCCCGCGCCGCCCGCGCCGCCCGCGCCGCCCTCGTCGCTTGCCCGCAGGATGCCGAGCAGGCGCTCCTCCAGGCTGATCCGCGCGGGTTCGGCCGCGTGCACCCGTGCACCCAGGGCGACCAGGTCAGCCACCACGTCGGGAACGGCCGTTCCGTCGTCGTCGGCCGGCAGCGCCACGGTGAACCAGTCGCCGGCTTGCTCGACGTCCCCGGTCGCGGCCAGCCGCGCCCGCGCCGCCGGAGATAGGTCGGTCAGGTGCAGCCGGAGTACGCGCTGACCGAGCAGTTCGGCGAGGGTCCCCGACGCGGCGACCCGTCCCCCGTCGAGGATGACCACCCGGTCGCAGACCCGCTCGACCTCGCCGATCAGGTGCGAGTTGAGCAGGACCGCGACGCCCCTCGACTTCAGTGCCAGCACGATGTCGCGCACGTCGGCGCGGCCGAGCGGATCCAGCGCGCTGGTCGGTTCGTCCAGGATCACCAGCTCCGGCTGGGCGACCAGGGCTACCGCCAGCCCGAGGCGCTGCTGCATCCCCTTGGAGAAGCCGCCCAGCCGATCGCCGGCGCGTTCGGCCAGGCCCACGAGGGACAGGCAGTCGCGCTGCTCCGGCGCGGGCACGCCGACCCCCGCCAGACGGACGTGGAGGGCCAGCACCTCGGCAGCGGTCAGCCATGGCTGGTACCGGAAGAGCTCCGGCAGGTAGCCGACGCCGGCGCGCGCGGCCGGATCGGGCCCGGGCCGCCCGAGGAGCATCGCCTCTCCCGCATCCGGGTGGACCAGTCCGAGGAGCATCTTGATCACCGTGGTCTTGCCGGCCCCGTTCGGCCCGAGCAGCCCGACCACCTCGCCGCGGCCGACCTCCAGGGAC
>JACCQS010000133.1 GCA_013814015.1 Geodermatophilaceae bacterium
GGTCAGGCCGCGATCTATCTGGCCCGATACGCCGCTCAGGTCACAATTCTCGTGCGGTCGGCGAGCCTCGCGGCGAGCATGTCCGAGTACCTCATCGAGCAACTCGAGAGCACCGCCAACATCGCGATCCGCTACCGCTCGCAGGTGACCGGCGGTCAGGACGTCGACGGCTGCCTGAGTGGGATCGTCATCCAGGATCTCGACGACGGAAGCGAAACCCCCGAGCCGGCATCGGGTCTGTTCGTCCTGATCGGATCCGTGCCGCACACCGACTGGGTGGACGGCGTCCTGCAGCGTGACAAGGGCGGTTTCATAATCTGCGGACCCGACATAGCCAAGCCCGGCCACGGACGTGCCCCCTATCTCGTCGAGACATCGATGCCAGGAGTCTTCGCTGTCGGCGATGTGCGCAGCGACTCGGTGAAGCGGGTCGCCACAGCCGTCGGGGACGGCGCCATTGCCGTACAGCTCCTGCACCGCTACCTCGCCCTTCAGACTGCACCGGCCCCGACCTGACCGCGATGACCTCACCAGCCCACACTCAGACCCTGCTGCCCTCGATGCGGCGGCTGCTCGCGGTCGCCGCCGTCCTGGTGTTCCTCGCCGGCGTTCAGCTGTTCGTGTTCCCGACCCGTACCGAGGAGTACTTCTCCTGGACCATCGCTTCACCGATGACCGCGGTCTTTCTGGGGGCCGCGTACTGGTCTGCAGTAGCCCTGGAAGTGGCTGGCGCGCAGGCCCGCACGTGGGTGAACGGCCGGATCGCGGTCCCCACGGTATTCGTCTTCACCACGCTGACCCTGTTCGCGACCCTGCTGCACCTCGACCTCTTCCACTTCGGTGCGCAACATTCGGTCGCCACCCAGGCGGTGACCTGGGCTTGGATGGCGATCTATCTCGCCGTGCCGGTCCTCATGGTCGTCATCACGGTGCGTCAACGTCGCGGGCCCGGCAAGGATCCACCGCGCACCCAGCGGCTGCCGAGTTGGGTCAGACTGGCGCTGCTCGCGCTGGTGCTGATCTTCGGCATCGTCGGGCTCGGGCTGTTTCTCGCCCCGGAGGCGACGGCGACCTGGTGGCCGTGGCAACTCACTCCATTGACCTCTCGTGCAGTGGGCGCGTGGCTGATCAGCCTCGCTGTCGCTGCGGGCCACAGCCTGATCGAGAACGACGTTGCTCGAATCCGTCCGCTGGGGGCAACGGCCGCGGTTTTCAGCGTGCTGGAGGGCGTGGCGCTGATCAGGTACGGCGGCGAACTCGACTGGTCCTCGCTGCCTGCGATCGGCTACGTCGCTGTGCTGGCCAGCCTGCTGGTTCTCGGGATCTGGGCGCTGCGCCCCGGAGGTGCGCCCCGCGGTGGTCGGTCAGTGCAGGGCGCCGGCGGTGACCAGAACGTCGCGGACAAGGGCGACGTCGTCATCGGTCGCGTCGAGCAACGGCCCGCGAACCCGGCGGGAGTCGATCAGGCCGAGTAGTTGCGCGACTGCCTTGGCCCGGATCGCACCTTGGCTCTCGCGAGACATGATCGTCTTGACAGCGGGAATGAGCTGGGAGTGAATCTCCCTGGCGCGCATCATGTCACCGCCCTCGACAGCATCGATCATCTCGGCGTAGGAGGTACCGAACCCGTGCCCGACCACGCTGATCACCCCGCTGGCTCCGTGCGCCAGCCAGGCCAGGTTGAGTGGATCGTCCCCGGAGTAGTAGGCAAGCCCGCCGCGCGCCATGACCTCCGACCCGCCGAAGAGGTCACCCTTGGCATCTTTGACGGCCACGATCCGGTCATGGTCGCCTGCGCGGATCAAAGTTTCGGTGTCGATCGCGGTGCCGGTGCGGCCTGGAATGTCGTACAGCATCACCGGAAGGTCTGTCGAGTCGGCCACAGCGATGAAGTGCGCTAGCAGGGCAGGCTGCGGCGGCTTGTTGTAGTACGGCGTGACGACGAGCAGGCCATGTGCGCCGGCCTTGGCCGCCTGTTCGGCCAAGTGGATCGTGTGCGAGGTGTCGTTTGTTCCCACGCCGGCGACGATGATCGCCCGATCGCCGACCGCATCGATGACGGCCCGAAGCAGCGCTTCCTTTTCCGCATCGGAGGTCGTCGGCGACTCCCCAGTTGTGCCACTCAGAACCAGGCCGTCGTGCCGGTCGTGGTCGACGAGATGGGTGGCCAGCCGGACGGCGCCGTCGAGATCGAGGCTCGCGTCCTCGGCGAAGGGCGTGACCATTGCGGTGAGGACTCGCCCGAAGGGCCGATCCGGTTCAGCGGTCATGCGGCTCAGATTACCCGTCGCGTCGAGAGTTATCCCTCGCTCACGTACGGGCTGGCCGCGACCTCGGTGCCATCGGGCAACTCGCTGATCCGGAAATCAGCGAACACGTTGCCGGCCACTGCCAGCAGTTCACGCAGGCAGGCGATGGCGAGTTCCCGGATCTCCACATCGGCGTGCTCGCTGGCCCGCATGGCGATGAAATGCCGCCAGGCGCGGTAATTGCCGGTTACCACGATTCGAGTTTCGGTGGCGTTCGGCAGTACGGCTCGGGCGGCCTGTCGAGCTTGCTTGCGCCGTAACGTGGCGTTCTGGACGTCGGCGAACTTCTTCTCCAAGCCCTCGAGAAGTTCGGTGTAGGCGACCAGCGCGGCGTCACTGGCGGCCATGAACTTCTCGTGCAGCTCAGGATCGGACCCGATCACCTCCGGCTCCACGAACGCTGCGTCACGCTCGGGCACGTAGCGCTGGGAGAGCTGGCTGTAGGAGAAGTGCCGGTGCCGGATCAGTTCGTGGGTCAGCGAACGCGATATCCCGGTGAGATAGACGGTGACCGACCCGTGTTCGAGGACCGACAGATGGCCGACCTCGAGGATGTGGGTGAGATAACCGGCATTGGTTGCCGTGCGCGGATTCGGCTTGGTCCAGGACTGATAGCAGGCCCGGCCGGCGAATTCGGCCAGGGCCTGTCCCCCATCGGCGTCGGTGTCCCACGGGACATCTGCCGGAGCCGTGAACTGGGTTTGAGCGATGACCTGGACGCGCAACGGGGCGAGGTTCGGCACCCGCCGAGGGTATCCGAGCGAGGCGCTGGGCAGCGGCCAGCCATCCCAAGCCCGTGCTCGGCGCCAGATTGGCACTTGACAAGCCGCCACAAATGACGTCATAGTGATGTCATGACGACATCACCGTACACCGAGTACCTGCGCCACCACTTCGAGGCCGGGCCCGCGCGGAGCCGCACTGGGCACCGGCAGACCGACCGGCTACTCGCTCCATGGCGCCGACACCGCCTCTACAACCCGACTCCGAGTGACCCCCGTTCGCGCTGACATCACGTGTGACGT
>JACCQS010000137.1 GCA_013814015.1 Geodermatophilaceae bacterium
GCGCGACCGTGTCGGACTGCACGTCCCCGTCATAGTTCTTGCACGCCCAGACATAGCCGCCCTCCCACTTCATCGCCGCCGCGACCATGTCGTCGATCAACCGGTGCTCGTAGGTCAACCCGGCGGCATCGAAGTCGGCCTGGAACTCGCGCTCGAAGACGTCGGCGAAAATGTCCTTGAACGCCCCGTCGTAGGCCTTGAGGATCGTGTTCTTCGTCGACAGGTACACCGGATAACCGCGCTGGAGCCCGTAGGAGAAGGACGCCCGCGCGAAGTCGGCGATCGATTCGTTGAAGTTGTACATCCCCATCACGACACCGCCGGCCTCCGGCATCTGCACGACCTCGTGCTCGATCGGCGCAGACCCGTCGGCCGGGGTGTAGGTGATCGTCACGGTGCCGGGGCCGGGGACCTTGAAGTTGGTCGACTTGTACTGGTCGCCGTGCGCGTGCCGGCCGATGATGATCGGCTTGGTCCAGCCCGGCACCAGCCGAGGGATGTTCGAGATGATGATCGGCTCCCGAAACACGACGCCGCCCAGGATGTTTCGGATGGTGCCGTTCGGCGAAACCCACATCTTCTTGAGGCCGAACTCTTTGACCCGGGCCTCGTCCGGGGTGATCGTCGCGCACTTGACGCCGACGCCTTGCTCCTTGATCGCCAGCGCGGCATCGACGGTGATCTGGTCGTCGGTGGCATCCCGGGACTCGATCCCGAGATCGAAGTACTGAAGGTCGATGTCCAGGTACGGGTGGATCAGCCGGTCCTTGATGAACTGCCAGATGATCCGGGTCATCTCATCGCCATCGAGTTCGACGACGGGGTTCTCGACCTTGACCTTGCTCATGCCTTGGGCTGCCCTTCTACGCGACGACGGCGGTACGGCGAGTCCTCCGCCGGGCTACATCTCGGCGACGTCGGCCTGCTTGGCTCGTACGGCCTCCGCGGCCTCCTTCAGTGCGGCCAACTCGGGATCGGTGAGCTCGGTCTCCACGACCCGGCGTACGCCGTTGCTGCCGATCTCGGCTTCGACGCCGAGATACACCCCGGCGATGCCGTACTCGCCGTCCACCCAGGCACAGACCGGCAGCACCGCCCCGGAGTCCTCGATCACCGCACGGGCCATCCGCGCCGCCGCTGCCGACGGCGCGTAGAACGCCGAGCCGGACTTCAACAGCGCCACGACCTCGGCGCCGCCGTTGCGGGTCTTGACCACCAGATCCTCGATGTCCTCGGCCGACAGCAGATCGGCCAACGGACGGCCGTCGACAGTACATCGGGAGGGCACCGGGACCATCGTGTCGCCATGGGAGCCCAGGGTCAGCGTTTGCACCGAGCCGACGGGAATCCTGAGCTTCTCGGCCACGAAATTCGTGAACCGAGCGGTATCCAGCATGCCGGCCTGACCGAGCACTCGATTCTTGGGGAAGCCGGTGGCCAGCTGGGCGAGCGCGGTCATCTCGTCGAGCGGGTTGGAGACCACGATCACGACTGCCTCGGGCGAGCGCCGGGCGACGTTCTCCGACACCTCGCGCACGATCTTGGCGTTGGTCTCGAGCAGGTCCATCCGGCTCATGCCGGGCTTTCGCGGCAGACCGGCGGTGATCACCACCACGTCGGAGTCCTCGGTGCCCTTGTAGGATCCACCGCCGACGCCGATGACGGTGGTCTCGAAGCCCTCGACGGGACGGGACTGGTTGAGGTCCAGGGCCAGACCCTCGGGGCGTCCGTCGAGGATGTCGGTCAGTACAACCGTGTCGAAGACGTCGTATTCGGCCAAGCGCTGGGCGGTCGTCGAGCCGTAGAATCCGGCTCCGACCACGGTCACCTTGCCACGTCGGGGCTTGTCACCATTTGCCATGGGCCCAGGTTATCCAGGCGCGGGCATCCGGACGGACCCAGCCTCAGACGACCGGCGCCGGGATGGCCAGGCCGAAGCCGATCAGGGCAACTGCCAGAAAGCCGTACGCGGCCACGTCGAAGCCACGGCTGCGGACGCTGAGCAGCCCGGCGCGCCGAGCCGGGAGCAGCAGTCGGAGCAGTCCGGCCAGCCCCATGGCACCGCCGATGGTCACCACCCCCCGGCGCCAGTACTCGAAGATGACCAGTACCAGCCCTGCGGCCACGATCAGACCGATGGCCAGGTACGGCACCTGCGCGATGACCCGCTGACGGGTGACGAGCGGCGGCATCGAAGCGCTCAGGTCCTCACGCTGCGCCCGCGAGCGCCACGACGTTGACCAGCAACATCGCTCGGGTCATCGGTCCCACGCCGCCGGGATTGGGGGCCAGCTGCCCTGCCGTCTCTGCGACGTCCAGGGCGACATCGCCGGTGATCTTCCCGTCGACTCGGCTCACGCCGACATCGAGCACTGCCGCGCCTGGCCGGATCATGTCCTTGGTGATCAGTCCCGGTACCCCGGCGGCGGCGACCACGATGTCGGCCCGGCCGATATGGGAGGCGAGATCCCGGGTTCCGGTGTGGCACAGCGTCACTGTCGCGTTCTCCGAGCGCCGGGTGAGGAGCAGGCCCAGGGGCCTGCCCACGGTGACACCTCGTCCCACCACCACGACATCCGCCCCGGCGATGGGCACGTCGTGGCGGCGCAGCAGCTCGACGATCCCCGTGGGCGTACACGGCAGAGGCCCCGGTTCGCCGAGAACGAGACGACCGAGGTTGACCGGGTGCAGCCCATCGACGTCCTTGGTCGGATCCATGCGTTCGAGTACGGCGATCTCGTTGAGCCCCTTGGGTAACGGGAGCTGGACGAGGTAACCCGTACAGGATGGGTCCGCGTTCAGTTCGTCGACCACGGCGAAGACGTCGGCCTGGCTGGCCGACGCAGGCAACGCGTACCGGATGCTCGCGATGCCGATCTCGGCGCAGTCCTTGTGCTTGGCCCCCACGTACCAGGTGCTTCCCGGGTCATCGCCCACCAGAAGCGTCCCGAGCCCGGGCTGGCGCCCGGCGGCGGTCAGGGATGCCACCTGTCCGCGCAACTCCTCCCGAATGTCAGCCGCGGTCGCCTTGCCGTCCAGAATCGTCACCGTCACGGCACGCATCATGACATCCAGATTTCCGCGAACCCACTCAGCCAACGCCCATCACACCTGGGGACTCCCTATTCTGTGCGTGACACCCACTTCGGGGCTCGCCGCTCGTTTCGTGCCCGCTAGCTAGGAAGGTCGGTCATGTCCTACTCCGACAGTTCGTACGACCAGACTTCGGCCTACGCCGCCGAACCCGTCGCCGTACGTCGTCCAGACTCCTTCGCGGGCTTGCTGCTGGTCCTGTCCGGAGTGGGCATCGGTATCTCACTTCTGTTGGACTGGTTCGCGGGCGCGAACGGGTACGACATCTTCAAGGGTGGGCTGGACAACGCCGGCAGTTTCTTCAGCGATGGGGTCTGGCAGCCGCTGGTGATCGTGGTCGGCGCTGCCGTCCTGTTGCTGGTCGGCCTGACCGCCTTCATCCCGGGCAAGAGCCGGCGCACCCTCGGTCTGATCGCACTGCTGGTCGCCGCCGCGATGGTCGCCGCGGTACTGACCGCGCTGATCGACGCCGACTTCGACTTCGCGCTGTTCG
>JACCQS010000161.1 GCA_013814015.1 Geodermatophilaceae bacterium
AGCACAGTTACCCAAACCAGCCAGCGCCAACGGCTACTCAGCAGTCTTCCGTCCGGAAACAAGAGCAGCACAAGGGGTAGGCACAGGCCGATCGACCATGGCCAGGCGTAGGCGTAGAACGTCAGGACGGTACGCAGCGTCGGCTCCGGCCATCCGTTGTCGAGACCGAGTTCGAACACCGGCGCCATCGCCGCCGTCGTGGCGTGACCGATTCCCTCGGCCAGCAGCAACCAGCCGATCGGGTTTCGCGGGCGCTGCAAGGCGATGAGCACACCGGAGATCGGAAAGGCCAGACCCATCACGGAGTTCGTGACGACGAAGGTTTCCACCGCGTCGCCGATGTCGAAGCCCACTATGACGGACCCGACCACTGCGACCGCTACCTCGAGGATCGCGAGCGCGAACAGCCCGAAGGCCAGGGTGCGGCGGCGCGTGCTCCGGCCGTACAGGTCCCCGTTCACGGCCGTCGGCTCGCCCACCGAAGCTCGGTGTGCGGACATATGCACAGAGTCCCCGCGCCCGCACACCGCTTTCGCCGGTGACGCGTTCGGACTCACGTGCACATCCTGCTCGGCAGTGACCGGTTTGTCCTGGGTCGATTCTCCCGGGTCGATCGGGAAAACGCCCGGTTCTGAGGGGTCTGCTGCCTCTGCCGGACGGGTGCCGGGAGGGCTGACGCTGACCGGGTAGTGCCGACGCGCTCCGCTTCGGCCCCGTTTCTCCAGGGAGACCAGCATGACAACGACAGCTGAGACCAAACCTGCGCCGAGCAAGGACAGCGGACGGCGCCTTCGCCTGACGGCCCTCGCGGTAATTGCCCCGATCGGTCCACTGGCGATCGCCGGCATCCGCGCGGTGCTGCCGTATTCGACCGCCGAGGACAACGCCGGCATCGCCGCCGGCATCGCTGCCCACCAGTCCGCCGAGAGCACGGTGCTCTGGCTCGGCCTGATCGCCTCGCTCACCCTGCTGGTCGGCGTCTTCGTGGTCAGCTCGGTGGCGGTACGCGGCGCACCGGTGCTCGGGACGATCGGTGCGGTGCTCGCCGTTGCCGGGTACAGCTCCCTGTTCATCGGCGTCCTGCCGCCCGATATCGCCGGCCTCGCCGCCGCGCAAGCCGGCGTGGACAACGCCACGACCGCCCAGATCCTCGACCAGATGGCTGCTCATCCCTCCGCGGCCATCGCGCTCATGCTGTTCGTGCTCGGGCACATCCTGGGCACGGTGTTGCTCGGCGTCGCGCTGTGGAAGGGGCGGCTGGTGCCGGCCTGGGCGGCGTTGATGCTGATCGTGTCGCAGCCATTGCACCTGGTCTTCGCCGTTGTCGTGTCGAACCGGCTGCTCGATGCGGCCGCCTGGTCACTCACTGCGGTTGGCTTCGCCGCCGCCGGCGCGGCCATGCTGCGGCTCTCTTCAAAGGGATCAGCGACCGTATGAGGCGCTCAACCGGTCACAAACGACACGTTTCCGTGCCGCGCACTGTCGTTTGTGACCGGTTGGCGAGGCGGAGCGCCGAACACCGCGTCAGGGCGCGCTGCCGGCCGATCGAATCGGGCGAGTGCCGAGCAGCGCGGTGACGGTGTGGGTGACCGGGCGGTCGTAGTGCGCGCAGGGCAGGAAGTCGACGAGTTCGTCGTCGTACACGATTGCCAGCACAGGTCGATCGACCGGCAGACGGGACAGCGCCCGGTCGAAGTACCCACGGCCGTACCCGATCCGGGTTCCGCTCCGGTCCACAGCAAGAGCCGGGGTGAGTACGGCATCCACCTCGGACAGGCCATCCAGGCCGAGATCGGCACCCGTCGGTTCAAGGATCCCCAGCGGGCCGGGCCGCAGATTTCCGTCGTACACGGCCCAGGTCAGATCCTCCGGACCCGTGCAGGGCAGCAGGATCCGTACGCCCGCGGCCTGGAGCAGCACGAGTGTCTCGGCCGATCCCGGTTCGTCACCGAAGGGCACATACGCGGAGATCGTCGACCAGCCGGAGTCAGCCACCGCCGCCAGCAGATGCGCCTGCAGGGCACGGGTGGCCACCACCCGATCCTCCTCGGACCGCGCGGCGCGGGCGGCCAACAACCTGGTCCGCCACGCCTCTTTCTCCACCGCCTCGGGCGGCAGGTTCACGTCGGTCGGTAACGAATCGCTGGAGTCAGAGGTGTCTGCTGCCGGGCACATGCGCTCACCCTAGATAGGCTGCGACAGATGACCCAGGCATCGCGCACGCCTTCGCCTACGCGCAAGGTGGTGATTCCCGTCGCCGGCCTGGGCACTCGCTTCCTTCCGGCCACCAAGGCCGTGCCCAAGGAGATGCTGCCGGTCGTCGATGTCCCCGCGCTGCAGTACATTGTGGAGGAGGCCGTACGGGCGGGGCTGCCCGAGGTCATGATGGTGACCGGCCGGAACAAGAGCGCGATCGAGGACCACTTCGACCGGATGCCCGAGATCGAGGCGGCGCTGGAGCGCAAGGGCGACCATGCCCGGCTGGCCGCCGTACGCCGCCCTACCGAGATGGCTGACGTGCACTTCATCCGCCAGGGCCAGGCACTGGGACTCGGACACGCTGTGCTCTGCGCAGCGCCTTTCGTAGGCAACGACGTTTTCGCCGTGATGCTCGGTGACGACCTGATCGACAGCCGCGACCTGTTGCTCGAACGGATGCTCGAGGTCCAGGCCCAACACGGCGGGTCGGTCCTGGCCCTCCTCGAGGTGGGCATTTCCAACATCGACAAATACGGCGCAGTCGCGGTGCAGCCCACGGATGCCGAGGACGTCGTACGCATCACCGACCTGGTGGAGAAACCCCGGCAGGAGCAAGCCCCGAGTTCGCTGGCGATCATCGGTCGGTATGTGCTTGCTCCGGAGATCTTCGCGGCACTTCGCGACACCCCGCCGGGCGCCGGCGGCGAGATCCAGTTGACCGATGGCATCAAGGCGCTGGCCACGGCCGGTCAGCCCGTGCATGGCGTCGTCTTCACCGGGCGGCGGTACGACACCGGTGATCGGCTGGACTACCTCAAAGCCGTCGTCCGGCTCGCCGCCGAGCGCGACGATCTTGGTCCGGCCTTTCGGGACTTTCTCGTCGAGTTCAGCGCAGACCTGACGCACACCCAATGACCCAGCACACATGAGCGAGCACCCACATGACTGAGCCCGGATCGACCTCCGCTCGAACCGTCGAGGACTACCTCGACGCCGTCCTGGCCCTGATGCCGCACCCCGACCCGATCGAGGTCGCCCTGCTGGACGCTCAGGGCCTGCTCTGCGCCGAAGAGGTCATCAGCGACATCTTCCTGCCACCCAACGATCACGCGGCCGCCGACGGGTACGCCGTACGTGGCTCGGATCTCCGAGGTGCCAGCGACGAGGAACCTGCCATGCTGCCGGTCGTCGGCGAGGCCGGGCCCGGTGATCACGAGCCGGGGTCGATCGGTTCCGGGATGGCGCTCAAGGTCACTGCCGGCACCCTGATGCCGGCCGGGGCCGACGTGGTCGTACCCCTGTCCTGGACCGATCGCGGCGTGGCGCGGGTGGCGATCCGCCGGGAATTGCCGCAAGGCACCTACGTCCGCAATCAGGGCGAGGACGTCGAGCCCGGCGATGCCGCGGTCAATGTCGGGACGCCGATCGGACCAGCGCAAGTGGGTCTGCTGGCAGCCGTCGGCCGGGAACGGGTGCTGGTCCGCCCGCGGCCCCGGGTCGTGATCATCTCGGCGGGCAGTGATCTCGTCGATGTGGGCACCAAGCCGGGCCTGGGCCAGACCGTCGACGTGAACAGCTATGCGCTGGCGGCTGCAGCCCGCGATGCCGGCGCAGAGGTCTACCGCGCCGGCATCGGGCGCGACGACAAGCGGCGGCTCGTGGAACTACTCGAGAGCCAGGTGATCCGCAGCGATCTGATCGTCATCTCGGGACGGTTCTCCAGTGACTCCTTCGATGTGATGCAGGAAGCACTCGCCGAGATCGGTGAGGTCAGCTTCGACGCCGTGGCGATACATCCGGGTGCGTTGCAGGGATCCGGCACACTCGGCGCGGCGCAGACGCCGGTGCTGTGCATCCCTGGCGATCCGGTCAGCGCCCTGGTCAGTTTCGAGGTCTTCATCCGGCCGGCGATCCGGCTGATGGCCGGCAAGCGACAACTGTTCCGCCGTACGGTCCAGGCCCAGTGCCAGGTCGAGCTGGACTCACCGGCCGGTCGTCGGCAGTACCGACGAGGTCAGGTCATGCGACACCCGGACGGCGGGTACGTGGTGAGTCCGGTCGGCGGCCCCGGCGCGCACCTGCTGGCCAACATGGCTCAGTCCAACAGCCTGATCGTCGTCGACCAAGATGTGACCCAGGTGCCGGTGGGGGACACGGTCACGGTCATCCCGATGCTGCTCGGGTCGTGAACGACTGGGCTGCCTCGGCCCATCCCGGCTGGCCGGTCACCTTGGCTGCGGAGCGAGTGACATTGCGCCCGCTGCGCCGCCGGGACGCGGCTGACTGGGAGCGGCTGCAGTTGGCCAACGAGGGATGGCTGTCTCCTTGGGAGCCGAGCGCCCCGGCAACCTGGGCGGTCCGGCACAGCCGGGGCAACTTCCGGCGGATGGTTCGGGCGTTGCGGCGACGAGCCAACCTGGGAATGTGTCTGCCCTTCGCCGTCGTCGTCGACGGGAAGTTCGCCGGACAGCTCACTGTGGACAACGTCGTACGCGGGGTCATGCGCGGCGCCCATCTCGGGTACTGGATCGACCAGTCGGTGGCCGGCCGGGGGCACATGTCGCTGGCCGTGGCGATGGTGGTCGAGCATTGCTTCGGCCCGGTCGGACTGCACCGGCTACAGGCCGACGTCCGGCCCGAGAATGCGCCGAGTCGGGCACTGGTGATCGGCCTGGGGTTCCGCGAAGAGGCCTACTTCCTGCGGTATCTCGACATCGACGGAAATTGGCGCGACCACATCGGTTACGCACTGACCGCGGAGGACGACAGGGCCCGGATCGTCCGGGCACTTGGCCTCCGCCGCCAGAATGGGGCGTAGTAGAGCCGGATAAGGGTCAACCAGAGATGCAGGCCGCGACACACCGCTGACAATGCCAAGCGGCGAGCTCCGCACTGCCTACCGTGAGCACCGAACGTACGTGACGGGTGTGACAGGAGGTGCTAGATGGGTTCGGGCGTGCTGCTTGCCATCCTGGTGGCCCTCTGGTTCATCGTCCTCGTTCCGATGGTCGTCACCCGTGGAGATCTGGCCAGCACACCCGCTGAGCCCACGCGAGTGCTGCGCCGGCGCAGCGATCGGAGTGCCATGTCCAGCCGCCCCATGTCCAGCAGTGCCATGTCCAGCCGCCCCATGTCCAGCAGCGCCAGGTCAGACACTGGCGAGGCCGAGAACATGCTCACCGAACCGATCCCGGTGCTGCCGCGCCGGACTCCCGGCGCCAGCTTGAGCGAAGAAGCTCTCTCCGGCTCGACCGGTTCGGCCGGCAAGGGCGGCGCAGTAGTGGCCGAGCTTGGGTCCGACGCACCGGTACGGGACAAGGCCACTCCTACTGAGATCGACATCCGCATCAGACGGCGTCGGATGCTCACCGGCCTGGTCGTCCTCGCGGTCCTGTGGGCACTATGCGCGGCGTTCTGGCAGCCGGTGCTGTGGTGGCCGCAGGTCGTTCTGGACCTGGTGATCTTCAGCTACTTGGTCTTCCTGCGGCTCGAGGCTCAGCGTGAACAGGATCGTTACGAGCGGCGCAGGGCCCGTGCCACCGCCCGGGTCAAGCTGCCAGAGGACCGTACGCAGCGATTGGTCCGCCGTCACAAGGAATACCAGGGACGAGTGACCGCAGCGACCGAGCACCAGGCGATCAGCCTGGACGACGACGATCCGAGCTTCGTCGAGATGCCCACCTGGCA
>JACCQS010000191.1 GCA_013814015.1 Geodermatophilaceae bacterium
TGGACACCCTCTACACCGTCCTGGAGGTGACCTCCCGGCTTGCCGCGCCGCTGCTGCCGATGATCACCGAGCAGGTCTGGCGGGGACTGACCGGCCAGGCCTCGGTGCACCTCACCGACTGGCCAACTGCACAGGATCTGCCCGACAACGACGGACTGGTAGCGGACATGGACGCCGTACGGTCGGTCTGCTCGGTAGCCCTCTCGATCCGCAAGGCGAATCGGGTGCGGGTACGCCAGCCGTTGCCCTCGCTGACCGTGCAGGGCGCCGATCACGAGCACCTGCGCGACTACATCGACTTGATCAAGGACGAGGTGAACGTCAAGGTCGTCCACCTCGAAGCGCTGACCGCTCAGACTTTCGTGCTGCGGCCCAACGCGCGTGTTCTTGGCCCCCGCCTGGGTTCGAAGGTGCAGCACGTCATCCGCGCCGCCCGAGCAGGGGAATTCACCGAGAATCCCGACGGCAGCGTGAGCTGCGCAGGTGAGGTCCTTACCAGCGGGGAGTTCGAGCTGACCCCTGCGGTCGGGGACGACGCGGGCACCCGTTTCGAGGCCGGCCGAATGATCCTTCTGGACCTGACGCTCACCTCGGAGTTGCTGGCAGAGGGCTTGGCTCGCGATGTCATCCGGGGCATCCAGGAGTCGCGGCGCGAGGCAGGCCTGGCCATCTCGGATCGCATCCGACTCACGCTGGGCGCGGCCTCGGTGTCGGCCGCGACCGCCCTACGCGCGCATCAGGATCTGATTGCGCGCGAAACGCTAGCCTGCGAACTGTCGATCGAAGCGCTACCCGAGGCCGAGCAGGAACCCAGCGGCACCAGCGCCGCGAACATGGGAGCGGAGTGGTCGGCGGGCAACGTCGATCTCGGAGCCGACGACGGCCTGGTCGCCATCGCGCTGCGACGAGCCGGATGACCGGCTAGCCACCCAAGGTCGTCGGGCCGCAGCCCCTCGTCAGTGCCCGCTGCGTGAGCCCTGGTCGCCGGGAGACCCGCTGTTGGAACCGCCCGGGGCGGGCCGGTTGGCACCGAACGGGTTCTGCCCGGCCGTCACCGGCTGACCCGGACCGCTGCTGCTCTGCTGACCCGCTGTTCCGGGTCGCGCCGCCGGACCGGACGGCTCTGCTGAGCCGCGACCGTTCAGCTCGCGCAGGTGCAGCTCGAGATAGGACTTCAGCCGCGAGCGGTACTCGCGCTCGAAGGTACGGAGTTGGTCGATGTTCTTCTCCGCAGCGACCCGCTTCTGCTCCAGAGCAGCGAGGGTCTCGACCTGCTTGCGTTCGACGTCCTGAGTGATCGCGCTTGCCTTGTCCCGCGCGTCGCGCTCCAGCGTCTCCGCGCGAGTCTTGGCTTCGCTGACCATGGACTCGGCACGGGACTTGGCATCGCTGAGCATCCGCTCGGAGTTGGTCCGTGCCTCACTGAGCAACCGGTCGCTTTCGGCCTTCGCCGAACTGCGCAGCTCCTGGGCCTCGGCGGTGGCCTCGGACACATACCTGTCTGCCGTCTCCGTGGCCAGCTGCAGTACCCGGGAGGTGCGATCGTTGTCGTTCCCGGTGTTGGCTGCAGGCCGGGGCGGTTCGGGAGCCGGCGGAGCCGGCGGAGCCGGTGCTGGTGCTGGTGGTGGAGGTGGCGGACTGGCGGCACGGGCCGACTCAGCGAAGTTGCTGCTGGTCTGTGCGTTGTTGAAGCGCTCGTCGCGGGCGCCAGCCCCGGAGTCTCCGGCACGGTCGACGAGAGCCCGCAAATCGGCGTTTTCTTCGATCAGTCGAGCCAATTCAGCTTCGACGACGTCGAGGAAAGCGTCCACCTCGTCCTCGTCGTATCCACGTTTGCCGATGGGCGGCTTCTTGAACACGACGTTATGGACGTCGGCTGGAGTCAGCGGCATCGGTCAATCACTCCTGAGGTTACGGGTCCGAACTGAACAAGGTATTGGAAACAGGTCGAGCTTGTGTAGCCAAGAACGCGTTGCCAGATCGTCAGGAGGACGCCAGTGAGCGCATGAACTCCCGCAACACGAACACCACGATCAGAAGAACCATAAACCCGAGGTCCAGCTTGACCGAGCCCAGGTTCAGCGGAGGCAGCACCCGACGCAGTAATTTCAGTGGCGGATCGGTCGTGGAGTAGATCACTTCCAGACCCGCAGCGGCTCCCCCGCCGGGTCGCCAGCCACGGGAAAGCATCATCACCCAGTCCATGACCAGGCGGGCAAGAAGCAGCAACATGAACAGCAGCAACACGAAGGCGATGCTCTGCCAGAGGATGCTCACTGCCTGTCCGCCTCGCTCGCTGCTCTGAGTGCTCTGGGTGCTTGCGGTGGTTGGCCGTTCGAGCAGTGGTGAACGCCGTCAACCATTCCCTGCGCCTAGCTCTGGTTGAAGAACCCGTTCTGCTTGAGCCGCGCCTTGTCCTCTGCGGTGACGGACACGTTCTGTGGGGAAATCAGGAAAACTTTGTTCGTGACGCGTTCGATGCTACCTCGCAGTCCGAAGGACAGCCCGGCCGCAAAATCGACGAGTCGCTTGGCATCGGAGTCATCCATCTCACTGAGGTTCATGATCACCGGCACGCCATCGCGGAAGTGCTCACCGATCGTTCGGGCCTCGTTGTAGGTCCGCGGGTGCAACGTCGTGATGCGATATTCGGAGGCAGTATGGGAAATCGGGTTCGGCCGGTCCCTCAGGGCTACTCCGCTGACGGCGGCAGGGGCGAGGGCGCCGACCGCGGCTGCACGACGAGAGCTTCGGGGGCGGTCGCCGTCCGGCGGCGCGCCCTGGTAGCCGGGTAGGTGCTCGGCGTAGTCATCGGAACCGTCACCGGGGTCGTAACCGTCCTCTGGGTAACCGTCGTAGGACCCTCGGTCGTCGTCCTCTACGAGACCGAGGTAAACGCCCATCTTGCGCATGGCTCCGGCCATCGGGACAACCTTCCTCTTCGCCATCTCTGTGGAACGCAACGACCTCGACGCGCGATGGATCTGACCCGCTAAGGCCGGTGTTCGGAGGCTAGCTTCCGGGCTCCGAACAACGCCGTTCCGACACGCACGTGAGTCGCTCCGGCCGAAATAGCGGCTTCGAGGTCCCCACTCATACCGGCCGAGACCACGTGGGCCGACGGCTGGATCGCTTGCAGCACCTGCGAATACCCGACCAGACGGTCGAAGGCCTCTCGCGCGTCGACACCCGGGGGAGCCACCGACATCACCCCGCACAGCACCAAGTGCTCGACACCGAGGACGGCCTCGGCCAGGGCGGCCAGGTCAGGTGGGTCGACGCCGCCGCGAGTCGGGTCGGGATCCGGATCCAGATCGAGCTGCAGCAGCACGTCGAGAGGTTGGCTGCGCGACGCGGCAGCGCGGTCAAGCGCGGTGACAAGGGCGAGACGATCGACGGAGTGCACCATCGAGGCGAACCCAGCGACGCTACGAGCCTTGTTGCGCTGAAGCTGGCCGATGAAATGCCACCGCGGGGTCAGGTCGGGCGCCAGCTCGGCGATCTGGACGGCCTTGTCCGAGGCCTCCTGAGCCTTGTTCTCACCGATGTCAGCCACTCCCAGGGCCAGGATCTCGGTGATCCGCTCGGCCGGCATTCCCTTGCCCACCGCTATCAGCGTGACGTCGGCCGGATCCCGTCCGGCAGATGCACAGGCTGCGTCGATCCGGACACGCACATCGGCAAGGCGTTGCTCGGGTGTCCGTGGAGCGGCCGCAGAAGACCCGGTTATGCGATCCACACCACTCCCGCCTGGCGGCCGGTGACCTTGTCGCGGCGGTAGCTGAACAGGGCGGGATCCTCGACCGTGCAGCGCGGATCGCTGACCACCTGCGCAACGCCGAGCCGCCCGAACTCAACGGCCAGGGCAGCGCGAAGGTCCAGTCCCGGTGCCCCTTTCCGGGTCCGAGTCGCGCCGCCCGGGGCCGCGGATTCCACCTGGTCGACCAGATCCTGCGACACTTCGTAACAGCGGCCGCAGATCGCCGGTCCGAGCAACACGTCCACCCGCTCACGGCTCGCGCCGAGCTGCACCATCGCCTCGAGGGCACGGGTGACGACATGCCGGCGAATCCCCTCACGTCCGGCGTGGGCGGCACCGATGACGCCTGCGTGCACATCGGCCAGCAGAACAGGAACACAGTCAGCGACAAGCACTGCCAGCGCCGTCCCGGGGATGGCGGTGACCAAGGCGTCACAGGTCGGAACCTCGGCTGGCGGGGTGGACTCGACAATGGTCACTTCGTCGCCGTGCACCTGGCGCATCCAGGTCAGCCGGGACGGATCGACGCCGATCCCCTGTGCCAGCCGACGGCGGTTGACCCCCACCGCCGCAGCATCATCGCCGACGTGGTCGGCGAGATTGAGGCTGTCGTACGGCGCGGTGCTCGCCCCGCCCGGCCGGGAGGTGACCACCCGGCGCACCCCCCTCAGCGCAGGAACTCCGGGATGTCGAGGTCGTCATCGAAGTCCTCCGCCGCGAGCGGGCGGCCGGCCGACGGCGGCGAGGTGACCGGGTTCACCTGCGGGGTCAGAGTGTGTGGCGAGGAGTGCCGGGCCCCCTGGTCAGGCGTGGCGGCGCTGAACGCTGGATGAGGGGTTTCCGAGCTGCCTTCAGCTGGGACCGACGGGTCGGCCTTCTTGTATGTCGGCGTGCCGCCGTCGAATCCGGCGGCGATCACCGTGATCCGCACCTCGTCGCCCAGTGCGTCGTCGATGACCGCTCCGAAGATGATATTGGCGTCGGGATGGGCGGCGTCGGCAACGAGTGAGGCGGCTTCGTTGATCTCGAACAGTCCGAGATCCGAACCGCCAGAGATGGACAGCAGGACACCGTGGGCACCTTCCATCGACGCCTCCAGCAGCGGGCTGGCGATGGCTTGCTCGGCGGCGGCGAGCGCCCGGTTCTCGCCTCGGGCGCTCCCGATACCCATCAGCGCGGAGCCCGCACCGGACATCACCGCTTTCACGTCGGCGAAGTCCAGGTTGATCAGGCCCGGCGTGGTGATCAGGTCGGTGATCCCGGAGACGCCGGAGAGCAGGACCTGATCGGCGGTCCGAAACGCGTCCATCACACTGACGTTGCGATCCCCGAGTTGCAGCAGCCGGTCGTTCGGGATGACGATCAGGGTGTCGCACTCGTTGCGCAGTTCGGCGATGCCTTGTTCGGCCTGGACGGCGCGCCGTTTGCCCTCGAAGGAGAACGGCCGGGTGACCACGCCGATGGTCAACGCCCCGAGCTTGCGGGCCATGCTCGCGACGACCGGCGCACCGCCCGTCCCGGTGCCACCGCCCTCGCCAGCCGTCACGAAGACCATGTCGGCTCCCTTGAGAACCTCCTCGATCTCCTCACGATGATCCTCGGCGGCTTTGCGGCCGACCTCGGGAAGTGCTCCTGCTCCGAGACCGCGGGTGAGCTCGCGGCCGACATCGAGCTTGACGTCGGCGTCGCTCATCAGCAGCGCCTGCGCATCGGTGTTGATGGCGATGAACTCGACGCCCTTGAGTCCCACTTCGATCATCCGGTTGACGGCATTGACGCCCCCGCCGCCGATGCCGACCACCTTGATCACGGCGAGATAGTTGTGTGGAGGTGTCACGTGCCGCTCCCTTTGGACTCTTACCCTCTACTGAAGGCTTATAGTTATGTCAACCTGTCGGCTTCTGGAACGGTAAGCGACGAGCCGAGCCGACACAGCTAGGCGCGCCGTAAGCGTGGTGCTATCTCGGCGATCGGCAGCCAGCTGATTCCGCTGCCACATGTGACGAGAACGCCGATCCCCGTGCCGATCAATTGCCGGGGCATTGGCACTGCGGTCCCCCACGTAGGAAGCTAACGCCCGTGACCGAGCCGCCGACCCCCGCCGAGGTGATGCTCGACGCGACCAGATCGACCCTGCGCGCTGGCCGGGTGGGGCCCCGACAAGTGACCAAGCACCAAGTGGATGCACTGACCGCTGCCGGCTATCGCCTGCTCCCGGCGCTGGATGACGGCGGCGCGGCCTTGCTCTTGGCAACGGCCAAGCGAGCGTTCCGATCCGGCCGTTTCCGCCCGGCCGACGTCATCGACCTACAGCTCGACGAACTGGCCGCAGCGGGCTATACCTTCGAACTGGTGGGGGCTGACCAGGATGCAGCGTGCGATGAATTCGCATGGGGTCCCAGCTCTTTCGAGTCCTGCGAGGTCTGCGGCCTGTCCTTCTGGCGGCATGGGGAAAGCGGGACGCCAGAGGACCGCACCCACCACGGCGTGGAAGGTTAACCCGAACCAGTCCGTGCGCTCGCCTCCGCAATAGCTGCGACGTGGCTCTCTGGGTCACCGAGATTGTCGATCACCAGCCGGTCCCCTTGCCACGGTTGGTACTCGCGATCGACCACGGACTGCCAGTCGGGAAGCGCCCAGCCATCCAGATCAGACTCCCGTTGCTCCACCTGCCGCCGGTGCCGTTCACGATCTGAGCAGACAACCTCCACGAAAAGCAGGGGGGTGCTGAGGTCGGCCGCGAGAACGCGCCAACCTTCGCGGGCAATCTCCACTGCGTTCACCGCATCGACCACCACGTCCAGGCGGGCTCGCAGACAGCTTTCGGCCACCCGATTCGCGACCACATAGCCAGCCGGTCCCAAGCCGGCCTGATCGGGCACGAGACCGGCACTGATCAGGCCGGACTCGATCGCGTCCACGCGCACATACGACGCCCGCTGTCGTCTAGCCAGCGATCGCGCCAGAGTCGTCTTGCCGGTGCCCGGCAGTCCGCCAAAGACGATGAGCATCAGGTGCCGTCCGCTCCGGTGATGAGTCGCTTCGGCGCGATCTGCCGGTAGGCCTCCCGCACGATCTCGTCGATCTCCGACCAGTCGACCGGCACGTCGAGCCAGACTCCGAGCCAGCCCCGTCCCCCGACATAGGGCGGACGGAAGAACCGGTGCGGAGCGGCGCTGACCTGTGCCTCCTGCTCTCCAGCCGGAGCAGCGCACCAGAACCCGACCCGATCGTCGTGATGCTGGCCGGCGTAGGTGAGGAATACCTTCTTGTCCCGTACGAACCAGGTGGGTTCGCCATGGCTGAGGCGCTCCGACGTTTCCGGCAGGGCCAAACAGATCGCCCGCAGTCGCTCCAGCGGCGAGTTCACTCGCGTCGCACTCGGCCGAGCAGGTAGAACTCATCGTTCGGCGGAACCGCTGCCCAGTGCGCGAGCCGGTTGGACAGCGCGAACAGCGCAGCGATCGAGCCGATGTCCCAGATGTCATCCTGGCTGAAACCGGCTGCTGACAACCGCTCCAGGTGCTCGGGGCCGACTGCCGCAGGATCGGTGGCCAACAGCAGGGCGACCTCGAGCATCACCCGCTGAGACACAGACAGCGGCGCCTTTCGCCAGTCGACGGCGACCTGGTCGGCCAGCTGCGGATCGCGAGTTCGGATCCGGACGATCGCGCCGTGGGCCACCACGCAGTAGAGGCAGTCGTTGGCTGCGCTGGTCACCACGACGATGAGTTCCCGGTCGGCCTTCGACAGCGCCGGGGAGTTCTTGTCCATCAGCGCGTCGTGATAATCGAAGAAGGCCCGCCATTCCACCGGTCGCCAGGCCAGCGCGCGAAAGATGTTCGGAACGAAGCCAGACTTGTCGGCCACCTCAGCGATCCGCTCGGCCAGGTCGGCGGGCAGATCGTCGGGTCCGGGCACCGGGAAGCGGCTGATGGCTTCGTTCGCAGCGCGGCTCATGACCTCACCGTACGACGGCGGAGGTCGGAGAGCTCACGTCGTACACGGTGCCGACAACACCCCCGGCTAGGAGACCAGCCAGGATTGCCGACTTCCGTACCGAATCGGCGGGGCTTCCCCAGATCACCGTCCGGCCGTCGGTCAATTCGAGTTCGATCTGGGTCAAGCTCGGCGCACTGATGGAAACCAGAACCGCACGAATCGCCGGAGCCAGCGTCTGGATCACCTCGATCCCAGCTGAGGTCGCACGATCCTCCGGGCCGGGCCGCTCCACCCTCAGCGGCACGATCCCCTGAGGCAACGCGCTGACCTGGGCGAACAGGACGCCGAAGCGGTCCAGGAGCCAGGTCGTCCCGTTGACGTCCACGGCCGCAATCGGGCTACGTTCGGTGACTTGGACGACTAGGGTTCCCGGCCAGTCCCGGCTCACGGTGGCCGACTCGATCTGGCTGACGTTCTCCAGAGCGGTCTCAGCAGCGGCGAGGTCGACCCTTGCCAGTGGCGTGCCAGGCGCAATCGCCAGCACGTCCTCGACCGTTTCCGTGGACAACACTCGGGCGCCCCGAACCTCGATGGTGTTCACGCCGAGGGCACTGGAGTAGAACACCAGCCAGCCGAGAGCAGCCACGACTACCGCCAGCACCGTGCCAGCACCGAGCAGTCGCCGCCGGGTCATCGTTCCCGGTCCAATGGAATCAATGGCCTTGCCGACTGGTTCTGGCCTGCCAGGCTGGTCAGTACCTCGCGACCGATCATCGCGATGTCCCCGGCACCCAGGGTCAGGACGAGATCCCCGGGACGGGCCAGGGAGGCCAGCAGCGGCGCGACCTGCAACCACGACGGTTGAAAGTGCACCCGCTCCGCTGGCAGCGGAATGTGAGCGGCGACCATCGAGCCGGAGACACCGGGGATGGGATCCTCCCGCGATCCGAAGACGGCCATCACCACGACCGCATCGGCGGCACCGAGTGCTGCGCCGAAGTCCGCGGCGAAGGCCCTCGTCCGGCTGAACAGATGCGGTTGAAAGGCCACGATCAGACGCCCGTCGCCGGCGACCGATCTCGCTGCCCGCAGCTGTGCTGTGATCTCAGTGGGATGGTGGGCGTAGTCATCGTAAACGCGAACTCCACCCATGGTCCCGAGGTGCTCGAAGCGCCGGTGCACCCCCGCATAGACCGCAAGCCCGTCGATCATCGCCTGAACGGGCAGGCCTAGTTCGATCCCGGCCAGCAAGGCAGCGGCAGAGTTCAGGGCCATGTGCTCGCCCGGCACGTGCAGTGCGACGCGTCCAAGGGGGACCCCGTCCAAGAGCGCCTGATAGGTGATCCCGCCGGTGCCACCAGCATCATGTTTCAAGTCGGTCAATTGCAGACCGGACGCTTCTGCACGTCCGTACGTGCGTACCCGTATCCCCGACTCCTGGGCCGCCGCGACCAGGGTCAGCGCTCCCGGATCGTCAGCACAGAGCACCAGGAAACCTCCCGGCCGGATCGTGGCCACGAACCCTTCGAAGGCGGAGGTGATCGCGTCGAGGTCGGTCCAGTTGTCGAGGTGATCTGCCTCGATGTTGGTCACGATCGCAGCAGAGGGAGAGAGCAACAGAAAGGACCCGTCGCTCTCGTCAGCCTCGGCGATGAACAGGTCACCGCTGCCGTGGTGGGCGTTGGACCCGGACTCGTTCAGGTGCCCGCCGATGGCAAAGGACGGGTCGACACCGCAGTTCTGCAGCGCGACGGTGAGCATGGACGTGGTGGAGGTTTTTCCGTGCGTACCCGCCACGGCCACACTGCGTCGCCCGGCCAGTACTGCGGCGAGTGCTACTGCCCGCGGCAGGATGAGCAAACCCTGTTCGCGTGCTGCGACCAGCTCCGGGTTGTTCGCTCGGATCGCGGTGGAGACCACCACGGTGTCCACGTCGGCAAGATTGCCCGGCGAGTGACCGACACTGACCTTGGCGCCGAGCGCTCGCAACGCCAACAGGACCGCCGACTCCTTGGCGTCGCTGCCCGACACCGGTGCGCCGCGGCCCAACAGGATGCGCGCGATGCCGCTCATTCCCGCTCCACCTATGCCCACGAAATGGACCCGGCCGAGCGATTCAGCCGTGGGCGTAGGTGCGCTCCAGGTGGCCATGTTCATCTGGCCAACCCGATGACCAACTCGACCATGCGCGCTGCCGCGTCCCGGCGACCGAACCGTGCGGTCGCACTCGACATCGCAGAAAGCCGGGTCACATCGAGCAGAAGCGCGGCAACCCTGTCCGACACGACTTCTACGGTCAGGGCCGCGTCCTCGATCACCAGCCCGCCACCGGCGGCTACCACCGGCTCGGCATTGCGACGCTGCTCGCCATTCCCGATCGGCAACGGGACGAACACAGCCGGTAGCCCTACGGCGGACAACTCCGCGCAGGTCACAGCGCCCGCCCGGCAGAGTGCGAGATCGGCTGCCGCATAGGCCAGGTCCATCCGCTCGAGATAGGGCACGGCGATGTAGGGCGGCGGCTCGGACGGCCCAACGCTGTTCCCGGCGCCGACGTTCTTCGCGCCCACGGCATGCAAGATCTGGATGCCCCTGGCTCGTAGCGACTCGACGGCACCGACCAGGGCGGTGTTCAGGCTGCGAGCCCCCTGCGAACCACCGAAGACGAGCAGCGTTGGCCGGTCCGGGCACAGTCCGAAGTGGGCCCGCGCCGGGAACTGCCGCGCCGCGCGGTCGAGGTTCGCGATATCCGGCCGCAACGGCATGCCCACGACCTCGGCACCGGGAAGTGGGGTACCGGGAAAGGTCACCGCCACCACGTCGGCGAACCGAGCGGCGATCCGGTTGGCCAGGCCTGGTACCGCGTTCTGTTCGTGCACAACGATAGGAATACCCGCTCGCCGAGCAGCGAGGTAAGCAGGTAGGGCGACATAGCCACCGAAACCGACCACGACCTCGGCTCGGGTGTCCCGCAGAATCTCACCGGCTGCCCGCACCGAGTTCCAGAGCCGCCCCGGAACGAGTAACAGGTCGAGGCTTGGCTTGCGCGGCAACGGAACAGGCGGTATCAACCGCAGCTCATAGCCGCGAGCGGGGACCAGATCGACCTCGAGACCCCGGGAGGTACCGAGGCAGGTCAGCTTCCCGCCGGGATCGGCGGCACGCAGCGCGTCGGCGACGGCGAGCATCGGTTCGATATGACCGCCCGTACCCCCGCCGGCGAGCACGATCCGCCGACCGGTCATGTCCGTCCGGTGCCGCGCGGCTGACGAACGGCGCCACCCCGTACCTGAGGCACGGAGCGCTGGCCTGGACGCGTCGCTCCCGCGGTACGCCGAAGCACCGCTGGCCGCTTGAATTCAGAGCTGGCGCTGCGTGGGACCGGCACCATCACACGCGCCCACCTGGTACGCCGGCGGCGTTTCAGATAGCTCACCGCTGCGGGTTCGTGGCGGGCAAAGCCGGCCAGAACGCCGACTGTGAACATGGTCAGCACCAAAGACGTACCACCGGAGGAGATCAGTGGCAGCGGCAGACCGGTGATCGGCAGCAGACCGACCACGTACCCGACGTTGATCAGTGCCTGGCCGATCAGCCAGACCGTGATGGCGGCGGCGGCAAGACGGATGAACCCGTCATTCGTACGCCGCGCGATCCGGATGCCGGCATAGC
>JACCQS010000239.1 GCA_013814015.1 Geodermatophilaceae bacterium
CAACTACCGATCGCCTCAGCGACGCTGGCCTCCTACGACCCGTCCTACGACCCCGCCGGGCGCATGCGCGACACCGCCCTGGACCTGCTCACGCTCCTGGCCGACCTGGCCACCTCGCCCCAGCAGACCGCCTGACCCGTCCCGGTCCACGATCGCTGATCGGGCAAGCTTGCCGTCAGGGTTTTCGCGCCTGGAAGACCATGATCGGCGAGTCTTCGTGGCTGGGGTTGCGTGACCAGTCTCCCCACACAGCGTCAACTGCCATGCCCGCATCCAGGAGCTGCTGCTCGATGACGTTTCGGTGGCGAAACGCAAGCGTCTGCGTCTCGACTATGTGCTCGCTGGTTCGCTCGAAGACATAGTGTGCGGTCAGGACCACGAGCCCATCGGGCTGTTCGCTGACATCGAGCCATTCCTGAAGCGGGCCGTGACTCGTTGGACGAACCGTCGCTGCGTCCGTGGCCCAAGCGTCCCAAGCTCGGACGCGCGGGTTGCGACTTTCGAAGGCGAGCACGCCACCGGTGCGCAGCGCTCGTTGGACATGGAGCAACGTTTGCGACCAGGCGGGGTCAAAGATGTGTTGGGCGACATTGCCGGTCATGATGGCGTAGTCGAACTCGCCGGACGGGATTGCGCTCGAATCTCCTCGTATCCATCGGACGGCTCCAGCGCCCGGCCTACCGACTGCATAACGGAGCATGGAGGCGGACGGGTCGATTCCCACGACCGTGCGATCTGGCTTGGCGAGGGTAACCGTCAGGATCCCTGTGCCGCAGCCGATGTCGAGAACGGACGACGCGGACACGTCGTCCGCGAGAGCGCGGTAGAAGTCGTGATCGGGCCCGTCCGGGTTGTCCAGGTCGTACAGCTCGACTAGGCGGGGATCGTTCTCAGTCATCGCGACCCAAGGTACCGACGAGCCGCCGTCCCGCAGCGCGTTCGGCGGATTCTGGCGGTGGTCGCAACAGACGTGTTCTGCGAGCCTAGTCGCGGGGTGCTTGCTCGTGGTCGGTCGTGGCATGTCGTGCATTGCGTCGGCGGTGGGCGCCGGTGGTGCCGGATGCTTGGCCTCCGCGTGCCCGGTAGGCCTTCTGACGGCATGCTGGCGAGCAGAAGATCATGCGGCGACCTGAGCCGGGCATCGGTCTGGGCAGCCGGGAACCGCACTGCTCGCAAGTGGACACTCGGATAACGTAACGCGCCACGGCGCCGGCGGTAGAGGCTCGCGCCGATCGTTTGCACGAGCTGCGATTACTGGAGCAACAGCTCGGCGAGCTGCTCGATCGGCTTGCGGAAGCCGAGTCGTTTGCGCGGCCGGTCGTTGAGTTCCTGGGCAACCCAGTCGAGGTCCGCGCCGCTGTGCACGGACAGGTCGGTGCCTTTGGGGAAATACTGACGTAGCAGGCCGTTGGTGTTCTCGTTCGTGCCGCGCTGCCACGGTGAGTGCGGGTCGCAGAAGAAGATCTCGATGTCGGTGGCGACCGCGACCTGCTTCCAGTCCCGCATCTCAACGCCCTGGTCCCACGTCAGTGAGCCGCGCAGCGCCTGCGGAAGCGTTTGGATCTTCGCGGCCAGAGCAGGCGCGACCTGCTCGGGCTTGTAGCCCGACGGCAGGTGCACCAGCATCGTGTAGCCGGTCGTGCGCTCCACGAGCGTGCCGATGGCACTGGCGTTCCTCTTGCCGATGATCAGGTCGCCTTCCCAGTGGCCGGGCACCGCGCGGTCCTCGGCCACGGCGGGCCGCTCGGCGATGTTGACCATATCGGGCAGGACCCGGTTCTTGCGCTGACCACCCTGGCGGTTGGGCTGGCGCAACGCCCTGCCAGTGCGCAGACACACCGCCAATTCCCGGCGCAGCGCGCCGCGGGACTGCACGTATAGCGACTGGTAGATGGTTTCGGGTGACACCCGCATCTCCGGGTCATCAGGAAACTCAACGAGGAGCCGACCGGTGATCTGCTCCGGCGAGTACTTGCGTTGCAGATCCTGCTCGACCTTGGCTCGCAACACCAGGTTGGTCGCCAACTTCGCCGGCTTGGGTCGGCTGGCCCGCTCGTAGGCCAGCGCGTGCGCAGAGCTCGCCCGATACCCGACACGTGGATCGTCGTTGCGGGCCAGTTCCCGCGAGATCGT
>JACCQS010000251.1 GCA_013814015.1 Geodermatophilaceae bacterium
GAGTAGATCAACCTGCAGATGTCTGAGTACGGCTGACCGGACGGGTCATTGCCCGTGCGTGGCCGACGCCCAGGGCCATGCAGATGATGACCACGATCGAGGAGACGTTCAGCTGGGCCATGCCCGACAAGCCGTGCCCGAGATTGCAACCCCCGGCGATCCAGCCGCCGGCGGCCGCGACGAGAACGGCTACCAGCAGCCGGGGCAGCCCGAGAAGCCCCGGGATCGTCCCGTCATCCCCGCCGGGCAGCACCGTGGGACCCGGCAGCCGAACCTGGCGTACGGCAATCTCGCCACCGATCCAGCCGAGAATGCCAACAACGGCTCCGGCCATTCCGGCGCCGAACTTGTAGAGCAGTCCGGAGACACAGCTCTGGGTGATGGCCATACCCCAGCCGTTCAGCAGACCACCGACGACGTTGGCCACCGGCCGGAACGGGAGTCCGGTGTTCAGGCTCTGGCCAAGCGGTGTCGCAAAGACGACGGCGAGCCCGACCGCTCCGAGGACCACCGCCAGCGCCCAACCGCGAAAGAGCAGGAACCGGCGGTGCCAGGCGTCGGCGAACATCGCGTGAAAGCACAGTTGGCCGCGCTGCAGGACGTATCCCATGGCGGTGCCGGCCAGCAGCCCGGCCACAACAGCGAGAACCATCGGGGATCCTTCCTGCGGCGATCTGGCTGGTCAGCTCCAGCAGCCCAGAAAGCGTGGGCAGGCGGCCAGATGATCATGGGCGTAGGTTTGCAGGTAGCTTCACCAACGACGCTCATGATCGTGCCGGTCGGCCCGGACAGAGACAGCTTTCCCGGCGTTCCCCATGGGATCAACGCCTGACCTAGGCTGGCGCGAGCGCAGATATGTGCTGCGCGGGGGACAGCTCATGCTTCGACGAGAAATCAGGAGGCCGATTCGTGGCCGAGGAAACCGGCACCGAACAGCCCAACGACGACTCGGCGCAGGGCACTGCACCGAACCCCCCCGTTCCAGAGTCCGACCACAACTCCGGCGAGAACGCGTGGCCGGTGGCGCAGTCCGACGATGACCGGGACACCGATAGTGGCGGAGAGGGGGACCAGCCGTTGCCCGCCGAGGCGGATGGCTCCGCTGCCCTCGACCGAGGCGAACAGGAATCCGGGGGTCCCGACGACGCCGGACAGATCCGGCGCACGGACGCGGACCGTTGGGCAGCCTCGTTCGCCAACATCGGAGAACAATCCAATCCAGCGAGACGAGCAGATCCGCCAGGGCGCCTAGACATGGGCACGGTGGGCAACGGCTCAGCCGACGACGCCTCCCGAGGCAGCGATCGGCCGTCCTGGGCCGACCAGGTTCCGGTACCGCCGGCTGGACCGGCCTGGCGTACCGACTCACCGTCGCGTCCCTGGACCGACTCACCCAGCAGTTTCAGCTGGGGCCCCGACGCCGGGGCGCCATCGGCAGCCGTACATCCAGCAGCCGCACCCCTGGAGTCGGCCAGCTACGACCGGCCCGCGCCGGGCCCGGCCAGCGTCGATGCGTCCGGAGACGGAACGTCCTCGGCCGAAGACCCCGTCTACGACCATTCCTCCTCGAGCCGGGCCTCCTTGGAACGAACCGCCCAGGCGCTCCCGTCGAACCCACCACCGCCGACCGGGTACCCAACCCTGCCGACCGATCGCGACCGCCAGCCGCGCGGCGACCAATTCCATGGCAACGATCCGTACGGCGAGCAGCCCTACGGCAACAGTCAGTACGGCAACGAGCAGTACGGTGCCCCGCCCCCCGGTCGCCAGCAGGCCTATTCCTACGGCGATCCCAACCAGGGTGGCCCACCGGAGCGCGACCACTACACGGGTCGCCAGGCCGGCGGGCCGGCCGTTCCAGCACAGTGGTCCGAGCCCCAGCCCGGCTCGGGATCCACCTGGTCGGCCCCGACCGCCGCGGCGCCTCCTCCGGCCCAGCCACCTCAGCAGTGGCAGCAACAGCCGGCTGCCCAACAGGGCTGGCAGCCGGCGAGCCAGCAAGCCCCACCACCCCAACGGCACACATCTGCCGCAGATCTGACGTCTGGGTCTCTCGTCAAGCCGGCGGCAGCCGTACCCAGGGTCGGGTGGCGCAAGATGGTGCACTCCGTCACGGGGGGAACGGTCAATCCTGGTCTGTCCCAAGCCGAACTGACCCGCCGCAACCTGATCGAACGGGCCACCGCACCGGTTCGCGGCTGCCACCGGATTGCCGTCGTGTCGCTCAAGGGCGGGATCGGGAAGACCACCACGACCGCTGGCCTCGGACTGACTCTCGGCGAGCACCGGGGTGACCGGGTGGTCGCCCTCGACGCCAACCCCGACGCCGGCACCCTCGCCGAGCGGCTGACCGGCCAGGTCGACGTCACCGTTCGAGACCTGCTGGACAACTTCGACTCGATTCGGTCCTTCACCGACGTCTCGGCCTTCACCTCCCTGGCCGCGCGGTTGCAAGTGCTTGCCTCCGAACAGGATCCAGAGATGTCCGAAGCCTTCAGCGAGGAGGAGTACCGCACGGTCTCCGACGTACTGGCTCGGTACTTCAACATCTTCATCACCGACTCCGGCACCGGGCTGCTGCACTCCGCCATGTCCGGGACGCTCGCGCTGGCCGACTCCGTCGTCGTCGTCGGCTCGCCCAGTGTGGACGGGGCCAGTCGCGCCAGCAAGACGTTGGACTGGCTGATCGCCCACGGACACGGGGAGCTGGTCTCGCGCTCGGTCGCCGTCATCTCGACCGTACGGCCGGCCGCCAAGGAACTCGACATGGCCCGCCTGCGGGACCATTTCACCGCCCGCGTCCGGGCGGTCGTCGAGCTACCGTACGACCGGCACCTGGTCACCGGCGGCATCATCGACATCAATCAGTTGGAGCGGCCGACCGAGCAGGCATTCTTGGAGCTGGCCGCAATCGTCGCCGATGGGTTCCGGTTTCCGCCGCTGATCCGTCCCGATCGTGAACCGGAGGCCAAGCCCGGCAGCTGAGAGCGCTTCGGCCGCTGGGCTGCACCCGCCGAAACTGGCGCGATCTATTCCCTTGACCCTCACGTTGGGTCAGGGCTTAGCGTCGCTGCCATGACCCAGTCCGAGCGCACCCGTTTCGGCATCTCGATCGGCGAGTTGGCCGATCTGGCCGGGATCACCGTTCGGACCCTGCACCACTACGACCAGATCGCCCTGCTGCGTCCTGGTTTCCGGTCTGCGGCCGGCTATCGGTGCTACACCGAAGGCGACGCCGACCGACTGGCCCAGGTCCTGGGCTACCGGGAACTCGGCTTCGGACTCGAGGCGATCCGCGCCATCCTCGACGATCCGAACACCGACCCCCGCGCGCACCTGCTCCGGCAGCGCGCCCTGCTGGCCGAACGCATTGACCGATTGCGGCGCATCGCGACTGCCATCGACACGACATTGGAGGCACAGACGATGGGAACCACAGGACTCACTCCAGCCGAGAAGTTGGAGGTGTTCGGAGAATTCAATCCCGACCTGTACGCCGAGGAAGTGCAGCAGTGCTGGGGAGACACCGACGCGTACCGACAGTCCGCTGACCGCGCCAAGGGCTACACCAAGGCTGACTGGCAAGCCATCATGGCCGAGGGCGAAGCAGTCACGAACGCACTGGCCGCAGCGATGAAGGCGGGCCGAGCAGAGTCCTCGACCGAGGCCATGGATGCCGCAGAGCAGGCGCGCCAGCACATTTCACGGTGGTTCTACGACTGCCCGCTGGAGATGCATCGCAACCTCGGGGACATGTACGTCTCGGACGAGCGGTTCACGGCCACCTACGAGAAGATCGCCCGCGGACTGGCGCAGTACGTCCACGACGCGATCCACGCCAACGCCGACCGCGCCGGAGCCTGATCTGACCGCGCGAACCCGCACGTTATGCGCATAACCGCCAGAAATCGGCGCGGGAAGCCGCACGTTATGCGCATAACGTCCCTAAATCCCCGCTGGATTCGGACGTTATGCGCATAACGTCCGAGGTGGTGGGCTAGTTGCGGATCTTGCGGATGATGTAGAACAAGATCGTCAACCCGGCGGCCAATCCTGCGGCCGGGATGCCGAGCCTGGTGAGCACGCTGCCGCCGGCAACCTCGAGCAGGTCGATCGGCTCCGGCTCGCGAGACGGTACGGCGCGCGGCCGGGATCCCCCGGCGGTCGGGCCAACGGCTGAGCCGCTCCCCGCAGCCACATCGGTCATGGCGGCGGCTCGGTCGGCGGCGTGCTTGCCCGCCGAGCTCGGGGCAGTGGCGGCGGTGTGCGGACCGGCCGTCGAAGAGCTATCACCCTGGCCGAGCGTGCCGGACCCTGCAGCTGGTTCGGTCGGAGGAGCGGCAGGGGCATCTGCCGTGGCCGCGGCGCCAGAATCGGCACTCAGGTCAGCAGCGGGACCGCCAACCGGGCTGGTACTGCCCTCGGCCGAGGCGGCTCCGCTCAGCTTTTCCTCCACGCAGGTCGCGAACTGGCCGATCAGCTTGTTGCCGACATCGACCATCACGCCGCGTCCGAACTGGGCCGGCTTGCCGGTGATGTTCAGATCGGTGAGCACGTCGACCCGGGTCGAGGAGCCCTCGGACTTCAGCGTGGCGGTGACCGTCGCGGCGGCCGTACCGTTGCCGCGTTGATCCTTACCGGCCGCGTCGATGACCGCCGTGTGGGTCGCCTCGTCCTTCTTGACGAAAGACGCCTTTCCCTTGTAGGTCAAGCTGATCGGGCCCAGCTTGACCTTGACCCGGCCGGTGAAGTCGTC
>JACCQS010000263.1 GCA_013814015.1 Geodermatophilaceae bacterium
GCAGATCAGCGCGTCGGCCTCTTGGCCGGCACGGCGCAGTGGCTCGACCGCACCGTGCACATCGCTGACCAGATGCACTCTCATTATTGCCCAGTCTCGTGCGCTTCGAGTTCGTCTTTGAGATTCCAGAGGTTCTGCTTGCCAGACCTTGCCCAGCGCAGGGAGTGCAGATGCCCGGCGCGTCGTGACACGGTGGCGCGCCGGCTTCCCGAACCAGGAGCCGTCGGGTCGGCGCGTAGGTAGTAATGGAGGAGCACTCCACCTAAGGGCGGCTCGTATGCCTCCAGCCAGATCTCCATGCTGCCGACCAACGCACCAGTGATGTTCCAGCGGATTCCGGCCGTCCCGCGATCCATGAAGACCGCAGGCCGCAGGTCCGGCCACCACAGCCGCCAACGAGCCTCGTCGTGGACCGCCTCGGCTACCCGCTCGATCGGCGCGCGCAGATAGTTCTCGTCGACCAGATCCACTGTCGGCACACCAGTAGCCTGCCATCCCGGTAGCAACGCGCTCAGCGGTTACATTCGCTGACGTGCGTCAGCTTGCAATACCGACCATGGTTGAGGTCTCCGAGGCGGACACCCTGACCGACTCGGTCTTCGCGCACGCAGAACAGGCTCCTGACCATGTGCTGTTCGGCGTACGGCATGGCCTGGCATGGGAGGACGTCACGGCCGCGCAGTTCGCTCGGAAAGTCGCCGAGGTGGCCAAGGGCCTACTCGCCAACGGCGTGACCCAGGGCGATCGGGTCGCGTTGATGAGCAAGACACGCTACGAGTGGACGCTGATCGACTACGCGATCTGGGCGGCCGGCGCAGTGACCGTTCCGATCTATGAGACCTCCAGCGCCGAGCAGGTTCAGTGGATCCTCGCCGATTCGGATGCAACTGCGATCTTCGTAGAGAACCAGCAGCACGAAGCGCTCGTGCAGTCCGTTCGCGAGGGCCTCAACGGGCTGTCGCAGGTCTGGCAGATCGACAACGGGGCCATCGAATGGCTCACCGCCACCGGTTCCGATGTCGGGAACGAGCAGTTGGCCGCACGGCGCCGGGACGTGACCGCGGACAGCCTGGCGACGATCGTCTACACCAGCGGTACGACTGGTCGCCCCAAGGGCTGTCGGCTGACCCATCGCAATCTGCTCTTCGAAGTGCGCAACGCCCTGCCGGGGCTGGCCGGCCTCTTCAACTCCGAAGGATCGACGCTGCTCTTTCTCCCGCTGGCCCACATCTTCGCGAGAATCATCCAGATCGGCTCACTGGAGACTCAGGCAAAGCTCGGGCACACCGCCGAGGTCAAGACGCTGCTGGCCGACTTCGCCGAGTTCCGTCCGACCTTCGTGCTGTCCGTACCCCGCGTCTTCGAGAAGATCTACAACTCGGCCAAGCAAAGCGCGCACGCGGATGGCAAGGGCAAGATCTTCGACATTGCCGAAGACACCGCGATCAGCTACTCGCGCGCCCTGGACCGCGGCCGGGTCGGAGTCTTGTTGCGCATGCGGCACGAGGCCTTCGACCGCCTCGTCTACGGCAAACTTCGTAGTGCCCTGGGCGGCCGCTGCGCGGCGGCAATCTCCGGCGGCGCGCCGCTTGGTGCCCGGCTGGGGCACTTCTTTCGCGGCATCGGGCTGACCATCTACGAGGGATACGGACTGACCGAGACCTCGGCCGCGTCCACGGTGAATCTCGAACAGGCCGTCAAGATCGGGTCCGTGGGCAGGCCGTTTCCCGGAGTCTCGGTACGGATCGACGAGGACGGGGAGGTTCTGCTCAAGGGCGAGCATGTCTTTGAAGGCTATTGGAACAACGCCGAGGCAACCCGCGAGGTGATGACCGAGGATGGCTGGTTCCACACCGGCGACATCGGATCGCTGGATGACAAGGGTTTTCTGACCATCACCGGTCGGACGAAGGAGATACTGGTCACCGCCGGCGGCAAGAACGTGGCGCCCAGTGTGCTGGAAGACCGGTTACGCGCACATCCGCTGATCAGTCAGTGCATCGTGGTCGGCGACCGGCGTCCGTTCATCGGGGCCCTGGTCACCGTCGACACCGACGCACTGCCGGCCTGGCTGCAGCGGCACGGCAAGCCGGTCGGCACGCGCGTTGCGACGCTCAAGGACGATCGGGATCTGCGAGCTGAGATCCAGACGGCGGTGGACGAGGCGAACCGAGCAGTCTCCGACGTGGAGGCCATCAAGGTGTTTCGGATCCTGGGCCGCGACTTCACCGAGACAGCCGGAGAGCTCACCCCGAAGAACAGCATCAAGCGTGCCGTGGTGCTCAAGGCGCATGCCGCCGAGGTGGAGGCCATCTACGCCCGCTGAGGCCGGCGGACATGCGACCATGGCAGAAATGTGGCACCCCACCTGGCCGATGCAGACGGCCCGTCAGTCGGCGCCGCCGCGGTTGCGGACGTCTCTGCTGGCCGGCGTGTCCAATCCAGCGAACCTTGTCTCGCCGCCCATCGCATGGGCCCTGCTGCAGGCCGCCGTCGTGATCGCGCTGCTACTCCTGGTCAGCGGCGCTGGATCTTCAGCCATGCCGCTGACCGGCCGAGGAGATTCCGCAACTGGTCACGCGGTCGAGGTGCTCATCGGTCGCGAGGCAACCGGAACCGATCGTGGGGCTGAGCTCATCGCCTCCATTCCCGACGATTTCGTTGCCGTGATGGCCTACCGCCCAGAGGTGATCGACATCAACGGCAGCCTGTCCCTGGGCAAGCCGATCGGGGCCTGCTCATCGCCGGTGCATCTGGCCTTCGACATGGAGCCGACCTGCAAGGGACACGATTTCGGCTATGACCTCCTGCGGTACGCCGCCGCGATCGGCGTCCCGCTCGGTGAGTGGGCCCGCCCCTTGATCGATGACTGGTGGTACGCCGAGATGCACCAGCGCTGCGATCTCGTCCACTCCGGAGTCAGCGGTCTGGCCTGCCACGGTCAGGTCCTGGCCACTGAGGCGATCATCAACGTGAACAGTTGGCGGGAGGGCAATGGGCCACCGATCGAGGAGAACCCGTGGCGTTACCTCGGCGCTCTCGTCCTGTTGCCCCTGACCCTGGCGGGTGCAGTTCGATATCGGCGCGAGGACTTCCCGCATCCGGCAGGCCGGCTACAGAGCGCTCCTGCGGTGCCTGCTCTCTGGGCGTGATCCCAACCTGCCTCAGGCGAGCAGACTGCGCCACCGCGCGGCAAGGGAGTCCCATGACCAGACCGCTTCGATCCAAGCCCGCCCGGCTGCGCCCATGGCGGTGGCTCGTTCCCGGTCGTCGAGCAGAGCCAGGATGCTGTCGGCTACCGCTGTCGGAGATCGCGGGTCGTCCACGACCAGACCGGTCTCGCCATGGCGTACCGCCTCCGGCGCACCACCGGAGCTTCCAGCGATCACCGGACGGGCACAGGCAGCGGCCTCCAGGTAGACCATCCCGAGCCCTTCGACGTCCAAACCGGCACGTCGGGTCCGGCACGGCATGGCAAAGACATCGCACGCGGCGTAGTACGACGGCAGATCCGGCGAGCTGACCCCTCCGACGAAATGCACGCCCGTGGCACCGACCCGTTCGACGAGTGCCTGCAAGCGCTTGAGATCCGGCCCGCCACCAACGAGCAGCAGGGCCGCGTCCGGGAACCGGGAACGCACCTGCTGCCAGGCCCGGATGAGGACGTCCTGACCCTTTCGGCGGACAAGTCGCGACACGCAAGCCACCACCGGTGTCCCCGCGTCCAAGCCCAGCCGGCGGCGTACGGGCGCACCGTCGATCGCCGGATGGAAAGCAGCCACGTCGACACCCGGCGGTAGGTGGCGCAGCTCGGTGACATCGGCCAACACGGGCGCCAAAATGCTGCGGGTGAATTCGGTGATGTAGGTGACCACGTCAACTCCAGCGGCCAAGCGGTGCAACACCTGCCGAGCACCGGGCAACCGAACCCAGCCTGTCTCGTGCCCATGGGTCGAGGCCATCACCCGTTCGATCCCATTGTCCCGCAAGGTCGGCGCCAACAGGGCCAGTGGCGCCGCCGCTCCGAACCACGCACGATCACAGTCGTACTCGCGGGTGAGGGAGCCGACTCGGCGCCGAATCTCTGGAGTGGGCAGGACCAGACTCGTCCGGTGCCGGATGATCGGGAAGGCCTGGGACCGGTCATAGCTGGCTGCCCCCTCCCACGCCGGTGCGAACACCACAACCGAATCAGCCGGCTGCCGGCGGATCAGCGCGCTCACGTAGGTCTGGATGCCGCCCTGACGGGGCGGAAAGTCGTTGGTGACGACCAGCGTCCGGGTCATCGACCGGAGCCGGTCACGGTGCGGCTTCGCGGTCTGCTTGCGCCCAGTTTCGCGCCGCGGCGATTCGTTCGACAGTGCAGGGGTGGGAGGCGAAGACCCAGTAGTAGAGCTGGTTGGGTTCCAGGTCGGCGATGTTTGCGACGCCCAGCCGGCGCTGCATCTCGATGAAGGTTGCCGGGTCACGGGTCAGGTCGAGAGCATGCACATCGGCACGGGACTCGATCTGCCGGGAGATCAGGCTCTGCACCGGCGTCAGCAGCAGCCCGGCGGCGGCCAGGACGAAGAGCACCAGAGCCAGGCTTGCCGGATCGGCCAGAGACGTTGCGCCGGCGCGGCGCAGCAGGGGTGTCCAGCCGGCCAGGAGGTAGCCCGCGATCACCGCTGCCGCGGCGCCCAGCGCGCCGATCGCGGTGCCGAGGACAACATCGTTGTTCTTGGCGTGCCCCAGCTCATGGGCGACGATGGTCTCGATCACCGCCGGTGTCTCAGAGTCCAGCAGCGTGTCGTAGACGACGATCCGCCGAGTGGATCCGAAGCCGGAGACATAGGCGTTCAAGGCGGTTGTACGCCGAGACGCGTCGGCCATCAGCACGTCATCCACTGCGACGCCGTCCCGCTCGGCGAGGTCGAGCAGATCCGTGCGTAACTCCGACTGCGGCATCGAGCTGAACCGGTTGAATGCGGGTTCGATCAGCACCGGGTAGAGGAATGAGCCTGCCACCACCACGGCGGCCACGACGGTCGCTGCGATCGCCCACCACAGCCGCGGAGCGACTCGCATCGACCCGTACAGGATCACCAGGATCAGCGCCGTCAACCCGACGCCGATCGCGAAGGACTTTCCGACGTCTGCCGTCCACAAGCCCCAGCCGCGGGTGGAAAGACCGTACCGGCGCAGAACCGTCTCGGCGTAGGCGGAGAAGGGCAGGGTGGCCAGCCGGCCGATCAGGGCCAGCGCCAGGCTGCCCAGCAGCACCTGCCACACCCAGCCCCCGCCCAACGGCCTGGCTACCGCAGTGATGATCTTGGCGCCGTACGAGCTGAGGCCAAGCGCCGCCGAGATCATCAAGCTCACGGCCAGGC
This sequence comes from Geodermatophilaceae bacterium, assembly GCA_013814015.1. Lineage (GTDB taxonomy): Bacteria > Actinomycetota > Actinomycetes > Mycobacteriales > Geodermatophilaceae > JACCQS01. The sequence continues at coordinate 5,370 of JACCQS010000263.1, forward strand.
TGAACAACGCGTTGGGCTGCAGGCGCGAAGCCAGCGCAGCCGAGCGGGACAGCTCGGCCGACGTGAAGTCGCGCGCCGCGTCGGGCACCGCGCCGGCCCCGGGAGGGGAAGCCACCCGCCATCCCACCTTGACCACAACCAGTGCGACAACGGCGATCAGGACCACCGCTAGAGCGATCCAGGCAGCGCGGCGTGACTCCATTCAGCAGATCACCCTCCCCACCTGATGCATGCTAGGTGGAGCGGGTGATCCGGACGATCTGGTGTGCTGGGGTTGCTCCTGACTCACCAGGGCGGCGGCAGTTTAGCCTCCGGCGATCCGCCGTGCGCTGTTGTAGGCACCCCACGGGTCGACCGGGTCGAGCGACACCGGCACGCCGTAGGTGGACGCGTGGATGATCTGGCCGTCGCCGACGTAGATGGCAACGTGGCTGACCGGGCTGTAGTAGAAGACCAGGTCTCCGGGTTGCAGTTCGTCCCGGCTCACCGCCACGCCCATGGTGGACTGCGATCTGCTCGAGTGCGGCAGGCTGACACCGGCCGCGGCATAGGAAAACATGGTCAACCCTGAGCAGTCGAACGAGTCCGGACCGTCGGCTCCCCAGGAGTAACTGTCGCCCAGTTGGGCGTAGGCAGTCTCGACCGCGATCCTGGCCGCCTCGCTGGGTGCGATGATCTCACCGGGAGGCGCCTGGCCGCCGCCGCCGGAATCCCCGCCCTCGGAATCCCCGCCCTCGGAATCCCCGCCTTCGGAGCCACCGCTGATGACGGCGCGCTCCTCGGCCGAGAGTTGAGCGTAGAGATCCTGGTAGGTCTGGATCTGGGTCTCGAGAGCGTCCCGGCGAGCTGCGATGTCGGCGATGGCCGCCTGAGCCGCCACGACGGCCGAGTCCGCCGCCTCGTTCAGGGACCGCGCCTCGGTACGGG
>JACCQS010000290.1 GCA_013814015.1 Geodermatophilaceae bacterium
GGGGGACCCCGGCGTAGTCGATGGGTACCACCGGAAGTCCGGCCAGCCGCTCGGCGACCAGGATTCCCTCGCCGAAGCCGACGTGGGCCAATTGCAGAGTCGGGATGAGGTCACCGACCGCTGAGATCGTGGGAACGGAAGTTTGGCAGAGTTCGTCGACGACCACGAAGCCGCGGTCGGTGGGAACGCCGTTCTCCTCGTACCCGAGACCTTCCGATACCGGTCCTCGACCGACCGCGACGAGGAGCAACTCGGCCTCGATGGCTTTTCCGTTCTCGAGCGACACCTTGACCCCGTTGTCGGTCTTCTCGACACCGGAGAAACGGCTACCCAACTCGAAACCGATCTTGCGCTTTCGAAAGGCCCGCTCCAGCAGCTTGGACGACGACTCGTCCTCCAGGGGTACGAGGTGTGGCAGGGCCTCCACGATCGTGACCTCGGCGCCGAAGGACTTCCAGACGCTGGCGAACTCACAGCCGATCACCCCGCCACCGAGGACGATGACGGAGGCGGGAACGCGTTCAAGACGCAGTGCGTGATCGCTGGTGATGACCCGGTGGCCGTCGATCTCCAGGCCGGGCAGCGACCTCGCATAGCTACCGGTGGCCAACAGGACGTGCCGGCCCTCGTAGGTCTGGTCGCCGACCTGTACGGCCGTGGGGGAGACCAGACGCCCCTCGCCCTCGACGTAGGTGACTTTGCGAGCCTTGACCAAGCCCTGCAGTCCCTTGTAGAGCCGACCGACGACGCCGTCCTTGTAGGAGTTGACGCCGGCCATGTCGATCCCGGCCAACGTCGTCTTGACGCCGAACTGCTCTCCCTCGCGGGCACTGTCGGCAACTTCGGCCGCATGCAGCAGTGCCTTGGTCGGGATACAGCCACGGTGCAGGCAGGTGCCGCCGACTTTGTCCCGCTCGATGAGCACCACCGACATACCGAGCTCGGCCGCCCGGAACGCCGCTGCGTACCCGCCGGAACCACCCCCGAGGATGACCAGATCGGCTGGGTTCGTGCTCGGCTCGCTCGATGACATGACGTGCTCCGCACGTGCGCGCCCTTCGGGCGCTGTGTTCGCTGCGCTCCTCGCTCGTACCTCGCTGCGATGCTCGCTCACCTGCATCCTCCATGTCGTCGTCGGCCATCCTGCCACTGTCGGCGCGCGCCGGGTTTGCGCCCTATCGTTGACGGCTCAGCACGAGATGGGGAGGCCGTCGTGGCTCTGTTTGGCCGCAAGAAACGACCGGGCACGATGCGGAAGTCGAGCAATGCAGACACCGAACACCTGCAGGCCTTTGCCATGTCGCGCCAGGGGGTCGAGGCCTTCGTCGAGCCGCGCACTGCAGTGACCGAGGCGACCGTTGTGTTCGTAGCCGCCGACGGTGAATGGACGCGTCGTCGGATCGATGGTTCCGATGGTGCGCAGAAGCTCGCCCGCAAGCTGTCCATCCCGGTCTATGATGCCGCTGTCATGGGCTACCCGGACCGGATGCGGGAATGGTCGGCCCGCCAGAAGAACACCGGCACCGGCCCCGGCGGATGAACAGCCAAGCCATCTCCGACGCCGTGAGCGGGCTCGGGTGGCGCTACATCCTGGGCACTCTGCGCACATCGGTGTCGGTCAGGTCGCTGGCCGAGGCAGCCGACGTGGCCGTGAGAGTTGCTGCGGCAGCCCGTGACCGGGCGGGACAGCTGGCGCTGGACCTTCGTCCCGATCGACTGGTCCTGACCGTGCATCCAGCGGCGGGCGCCTCGATGACGGCGGACGACGTAGGCCTCGCCCGACGACTCTCCGATGTGGTGATCACCGGCGGGCTGCGGGCCGATCCCGGAGGTGGGGATGACCGGTCGCGATCGGTGCAGCTGCTCGAGATCGCCATCGATGCGATCAACATCCCCTCGCGGCAGGTGGCGTGCTGCTCGCTGACGACCGCGCACCCGCGTTCTGGATCTTGGCCGACGCCGAAGGTAACGAAGCCTGCGTGACCACCTGGCAGGGCCGCGACTCCTGACCCCTGCTGCCGACCGTTATCGCGGCGTTGAGCGGCTGAGAAACTCGCGAACGCTGACCGGCTCGTGTCCCGTCAACCGCTGGACATGGTCGGTGACGACATCGAGTTCACCGGCAGCGATAGCCGTGTACGTACTGATCCAGCCAGCCACCTCCCATTCGGGCGCGCCGTAACTCGCCCGCGACGCGTGCGCCTGCTCGAGGGTCTCGTTCTCGAAGGTGACCGGCTGCGCGGAGTATCGGCTGATCTCGGCTGCCAACTCGCTCAGGGTAAGCGATTCAGCTCCGGTCAACTCGTAGACCGCTCCCTCATGACCGGGCTCGATGAGCATCGTGAGGAGTGCGTGGGCGACGTCGTCTCGCAGCACCGGAGCAAGCCGGCCATTTCCGGCGGGACCGCGAATCACCGCTTCCGGGCCACCGAGGAGCGGGACCAGGTCCAGGTAGAGATTCTGGCGCGAGAAGGTGAACGCGAGCCCGCTGGCGCGAAGGTGTTCCTCGGTACGGAAGTGATCGCGGGCAAAGGTGAACGTCGCCTCGGCCGCGGCGCCGATGAAGGAAAGGTAGACGACCCGCCCGACCCCGGCGGCAGCCGCAGCGTCGATAGCTTGTATGTGCTGCTTCACGCGGTCCTCGGACTCCCGTGCGGAGACGAGCAACAGCGTGGAGACGCCCTGGAAAGCCGATCTCATGCCGGCGATGTCGGCATATCCACCGAACTCCGACGTTTGCGCGCCGGGTAACGCCGGGACCCGCGATGCGTCTCGCACTATCAGGCACTGTGAATGGCCGGCATCGGCAAGACGCCGAGCGACCCGGCCCCCGACCTCGCCGGTCGCTCCGGTCACCCCGATCACCGGCTCAGCGTATCGGCGGTGCCAGCGGCAAACGCCGATTCAGCCGGTAGGAGCGCCGGCGGCCAGGTCCTCGATGGTCGTGAGCAGCGTCCGGATCGGAACGCCGGTGCCGCCCTTGGGGTTGTAACCCCACGCACTACCAGAGTTGAACGCCGGGCCGGCGATGTCGATGTGCGCCCACTCGGTGCCGTCGGTGACGAACTCGGAGAGGAAGTGTCCCCCGACGAGCATTCCGCCGAGCCGGTCGGTGTTCGCGTTGATCAGGTCCGCCACCGAGGAGTCCAGGCCCTTGCGAAGTTCCGGTGGCAGCGGCATCGCCCACATGGCCTCGCCAGTTCGCTCACTGGCGGCGATGACCCGACCGCGCAGATCGTCGCTGCCCATCACGCCGGCCGTTCGGGCTCCCAAGGCGATTCGAGCCGCGCCAGTCAAAGTGGAGGTCTCGATCAGCCAGTCCGGTCCGTCCTCGCAGGCCCGCGCGATCGCGTCAGCCAGGACGACACGGCCCTCAGCGTCGGTGTTGGTGATCTCGGCGGTCTTGCCGTTGCGGAAGGTGATCACGTCGGCGGGCCGGTAGGCCGTACCACTCGGCAGGTTCTCGGCCATCGGGATCGTGGCGATCAACTCGACCGGCAGGCCCAACTCGGCGACCAGGCAGGCGGTGGCCACGATGGCCGCGGCACCGGCCATGTCGGATTTCATCTCGTCCATCTTCGCCGCGGGTTTGATCGAAATACCGCCGGAGTCGAAGGTGATGCCCTTGCCGACCAGAGCGATCTTGCAGATCGGGGAGCCCGACGGGGTGTAGTGCATCCGAACCAGTCGTGGCTTGCGGTCGGACCCGGAGCCGACGGCCAGCACGCCGCCGTACCGGCCCTTGGCAAGCGCCTTCTCGTTCAAGATCTCGATCCGAAGTCCGGCGGCCTTTCCGGCCAGCTCGGCACGGCGGGCGAACTCCGCGGGATAGAGATCGTTCGGAGGAGCGTTGACCAGGTCGCGGGTGAGGGCCACCGCGCTGGCAACGGCCTCGATGCGGCGCAGTTCTGCCTTGACGGTGGCGTCTTTGGCGTCCGGTACGAGCAGGTCGACGCGCGCGGGTGAGGTGTCCCGGGCCGGCGGAACTTGGGACTTGTATGTCATGTACCGATACGCACCGAGCAGTGCCCCCTCGCCGGCGGCCCGAATGTGGTCGATGTTGCCGTCGGCGGATCGCGGATCAACGGCAAGGGCATTGAGTACGTTGCGTCGCCCCGACAACGCGCGTACAGCCGAGCCGGCGGCGCGGCGGATACTTTCGGCGGAATACCTGCCAGCCTCGTCCGGAGCACCCAGCCCGACCGCAGCGACGACCGCGAACGGGCCGGCTCCGAGCGTGGCGATCCGAGTGACCTCTCCTTCGGCACCGGTTGCGGACAGCACCTTGAGCGCGTCCGGGAGTTTGCCGCCCAACAATTCGTCGAGTGCCTGCGCACCGGGGGTCATCAGCGGCCGGGTCTTGCCTCTGCCGATCCCGACGATGATGGCGTCGGCAGTGATGGAGTCCAGGGCCTTGTCGGTCGCTCGCAACGTTGGCATCCGGAGGATGCTACCGGCGCCCACCCGAAAGCTCCGGCCGCTAACGTCTTTGGCCATGACCGCACTGCGCTCTCCGCTACATGACCGCCACGAGGCCCTCGGCGCCAAGTGGGCGGACTTCGGTGGCTGGACGATGCCGGTCGAGTATCCAGGGGCGGGCGGCGGAGTGCTGGCCGAGCACCTGTCAGTAAGAAAAGCCGTCGGCATCTTCGATGTCTCGCATCTCGGCAAGGCGACGGTGTCCGGACCGGGGGCCGCCGGGTTTCTCAACAGCTGTCTGACCAACGATCTCGACCGGATCGGCCCCGGCCAGGCGCAGTACACGCTGTGCTGTGACGACGCGTCCGGTGGGGTCGTCGACGACTTGATCGCCTATGTGCGCAGCCCGGACGAGGTCTTGATCGTTCCGAACGCGGCCAACACTGCTGAGGTCGTGCGGCGGCTGAAAGCAGCGGCGCCAGGACGCATCGAGGTCGCCGAACAGCACATGGACTTCGTCGTCCTGGCCGTACAGGGACCGAAGTCCGCTGACGTGCTGGCCGGCATCGGCCTGCCCGCCGACCACAACTACATGAGCTTCACCGACACGACCTGGCAGGCACCCTCCGGCGCTTCTGGGTCGGTGATCGTGTGCCGGACGGGCTACACCGGCGAGCAGGGGTACGAGCTGATCGCCCCGTCGGAGGCCGGTCCGGCGTTGTGGGACGCGGTGCTGCGGGCCGGTGCAGGATACGGGATCCGTGCGGCCGGACTCGGGGCCCGCGACACACTGCGCACCGAGATGGGTTATCCGCTGCACGGGCAGGACCTGTCCATGGACATCACACCGACTCAGGCGCGCAGTGGCTGGGCGGTCGGATGGGACAAGCCGGCCTTCTGGGGGCGTACGGCGTTGCTCGCCGAGAAGGAGGCGGGGGCGGCGCGCCTGCTGTGGGGGCTACGAGCGGCTGGCCGAGGGATCCTTCGCCCGCACCTGCCGGTGCTGGACGGGAGCGGGACGGTGGTCGGTGAGACGACGAGTGGCACGTTCTCTCCGTCTTTGCGGGTCGGGATCGGCTTGGCCCTGCTGAACCGGGGTCTGGGCATCGCCGACGGTAGTGAACTCCAGGTCGACGTCCGAGGTCGTCCACTGGCGGTGACCGTCGTCAAGCCGCCCTTCGTCGACTCACACGTCCGGTAGCTAGCCTGAACCCATGAGTTGGACATGGCGGTACGAGGACGAGGCCGGGGCGACGCTGTCCACGCCGGAACCCGAGGCCTTCGAGAGCCGATCCGATGCGGAGAGTTGGCTGGGGGAGAACTTCGGTGACCTGGCCGACAACGGAATTGCCGCAGTCACCCTGCTCGATGGGGAGTCCCCGGTCTACGGCCCGATGAGCCTGTCCGCGTCCTAGCCGGGCAGTCGCGAGAACCGGCGGCCGGTCAGATCTCGTCGCCGACCGAGACGGCCGGCTTGGGGAAGCGCCAACGACGGACCATCGTGGCTCGCGTCACGCCGTACCAGATCAAGCCCCGGTTGGAATCGGTGGCATCGGGTAACCGTTCCGAGACCGTCTTCTTGATCCGCCGGCCAAGAAAAATCGAGTCCACGATGATGGCGACGAAGAAGGCCATCCACAGCAGCACCGTGTAGCTCCGGATCTCGGGATTCGGGATGAAGTACCCGACCAGGACAAGAGCGGCGATGAGCAGGAATACGCTGCCGATGTTGCGCCGCGAGTCGACGATGTTTCGGACCAACCTGCGCGCCGGGCCCTGGTCACGTCGGGGCAGGGCGGACTCCACTCCGGCCGACGCGGCGGTACGGGTGACCTTGCGCCCAGAGGCCTGAGTCTCCCGCATCCGGCGGTAGGCCTCTTTACGGGTCGTCGGCGGCGGGAGTGCCGGCCCGGAGCGCCGTCCCTGGGCATCGCGTCGCTTCGGCGTAGGGCGACCCTTGCCGACGGCCGCCGCCGCTAGCTCGGCAGCCTCGATCAGACGCTGGTTGGCTTCTTCGTCGGCTTTGCGCCGCCCGAGACCGGGCAGCTTCACGCTGGGCAGCTTCACAACTGTGCAATCTAGCTGGCCGAGCAGTCAGAACCACTCCGAGAGGGAGGCTTGGCGACGCGGCTGCTCAGGTATGGACGGCAATTGGCCTATCATGGAACAGACCCAAGGCAGTCGCTGTTGTGTGCTGGCGACAGTGACCGCTGCGCGGGCACGCTGCGACGGACTAGGCCCAGGAGGGCATGGAATGACCACGAGCACTGAAACTCCCGAGACCGCGACCAAGTTGACCGGCGTCGTCCTGTCCGACCCGGCTGCCGCCAAGGTGAAGGCGCTCATCGATCAGGAGGGCCGCGACGACCTGCGCCTACGGATCGCGGTACAGCCCGGTGGATGTTCCGGCCTGCGCTACCAGTTGTTCTTCGACGAACGCGCCCTCGACGGGGACGTCGTCGCCGACTTCTCCGGCGTCCAGGTGGTCACCGACCGGATGAGTGCGCCCTACCTCGGTGGAGCCGTCATCGACTTCGTCGACACGATCGAGAACCAGGGCTTCACCATCGACAACCCCAACGCGCAGGGATCATGCGCGTGTGGAGACTCCTTCAACTGAACAGACTTCGGCTCTGTGCATGGGAGTCCGTGTGCATTCGAGCCAGCCGATGCTGGCGTCCATCTTGGACGCCGGCTCGTGGCATTCAGCGCACGAGTCGCGGAGGAATCGGGTGCGGCAGACCTCGCCTGGGCACGAGCGCGTCCCTGGGAGGTCTCGCCGCTCGTCGAGCTCGCAACCACGCCAGCGCGGCCTCGGCGCTGCGATCGGGCGGAAAGACCGGATAGATCACTCCGTCGACGACACCGTTCATCACGAACACGGTGATCCGCCGGATCAACGTGAGCCCGTCCACGGAGAACGTGGGGAGCTGCCAGGCCCGAGCCATCTGCAGGTCAGCATCGGAGAGCAGCGGGTAGGACAGGTGCAAGCGCTGGGCCGCCTCCAGTTGTTCGGCGGAGGGTTGACTCGACATGCCCAACACCCGGGCGCCCAGCGCCTCGAATTCAGCGTGGGAGTCACGGATCCGGCACGCCTGCGGCGTACAGCCCCGAGCCCCAGTAATCGCGTCCCATCCGGTGGGCAGCGACATCCCCGGCGTACCTGTCCGGGGATAGCTGAACAGGACGGTACGACCCGGGAGTTGGGTGATGCCCAGGACGTCCCCGTTCTTGGTCTGGCCGGGTTGGGCCATGCTGGCAGTCAACTCCACCGGTGGCACTTCGGCTCCGGTCATGTGGTCGGTGGCGCCGTCGTCCACGGGAATCGGTAGGTCATCCGGTAGGTGCTCATAACTGGTCACGCGTTGACGTTCAACCTGAGTGGCAGCAGTGTCAACCCACGACGGGGGGTACGGCCTTTCCGCACTGAGTTATGCCCAGCCCTTCGACATGATCTTGAGGTCCCGGGGCATGATGGACACAGATGGTGAGATGGCGGACACGAAGGGACACCGAAGCGCCACTATGGACGACAGCCTCGCGCAGGTGCTCCGGCTGTTGCGACTGGCGCAGGCCGGTCAGCCCGAGCAGGCGCTGGTCCAAGCCGACGAACAGCTTCGCGCCGGCGGACCCATGGGCGTTCAGTACGCCCGCGCGGTTGCCCTGCACTGTCTTGGCGATCACGAGAGTGCTGCGGCGGCGGCCGAGCGGATGCTCGCCATCACCGCCGGCCGCGGCGCGATTGCGGGCACCATCGGCACCGCCACCATCGGCACCGCCACCATCGGCACCGCCATTCCTGGGCCGGCGGTGACCGGAGAGGCCACTGTCACAACCGCAGCTGCCTCACTCAGCCCAGCAGAGACGGCCGGTTGGCAGTCGATCGCCCTGTCCTTTCGGGCCTCCCAGCACATGCTCTTGAGCGAGTTGAACCCGCAGGTATTCGATGTCGAGTCCACCCTGCATGACCTTGCCCAGGCCGAGGCGGCCCTGAGCAACGACGTCACTGACGGATTCGTGCTGTCCACGGCGCACACGGGGTTGGGGCACGGGTATCACGATCTGCGGCTCTACGAGCTTGCGCTGCCGCACTATGAGGCAGCATTGGAAGTCTCCCTGACCCATTCCGCCGAGATCGCGGTGATGACCGCGGTGACCAGCCAACTCAATCTCGCCGAGCTGCACCTGAACTGGTCGGTGGAGCTGCATCGCATCCGAGAGACCGGGAGAGCTCGGGACAAGAGCGCTACAGCGGCTCGGCATGCTGCTCTTGCTCAGGAGTACGCGAGCACAGATGATGCGCGGTCCTATGCGGCCAGCGCAGCGCTGCTGGCGGCCTGCGCTGACTCCACCGGACCGCCAGAACAAGTCGTGGATCGCATCCGCGAAGGGCTGCAAGCGGTCGAGGGACATGGACTTCGTGAGATTCGGGCGTTCGCGCTGCCCTTCCTGGCCTGGGCACTGGACCGGGCTGGGCGGCTGCCAGAGGCGCTCCAGGTGGCCGCCGAAGCGTGCGAGGCCCTACCCACGGATGCGACCTGGATGCTCACGTCTGCGGCCTATCACACTCGGGCGGCGTTGCTGGCCCGCTCGGGTTCTGACTCGGCCCGTGCGGGCCTGGCCTACGGCGATCAGCTCGCCAAGACGATGTGGCGTCAGCGACTGAGAACTTTGCACAACGCCCGGTCGGTGCAGATCCTCGAGCGAGTCACTCTGGAGCGGGACCGGGTCAACGTCCTCGCGCACACCGACGCGTTGACCGGGGTAGGTAACCGGCGGGCCTTCGACGTACGGGTCGCGGAACTGAGTCGATCGGCTCCGGACCCGGCAGAGCTGGCCATGATCGTCGTGGACGTCGACCGCCTCAAAGCAGTGAACGACGCCGGTGGGCACGAGGCCGGGGATCTGACGCTGCAGGCCGTGGCAGGCGCGCTGACCGGTCAAGTCCGGGCTGGTGACCTGGTCGCCCGTCTCGGCGGTGACGAGTTCGTAGCGGTCGTGGAGGGCGTCGACCGCGCAGCCGCGGCGGCGCTGGCCGCCCGGATGGTCGACGCAGTGTCGGCGGCCCTCGGGTCGTTGGTGACCGTCAGCGTCGGGGTGGCGACCGGTCCGTCGTCGGAGGCAGGAGCTGACCTGCTACGAGCCGCGGATCGGGCGATGTACGCGGCGAAGAGAGCCGGCCGGGTGGCCGCGTCCGATGCTGATCGACCTCGTCTCGATCAGAGCCGAACGGGGTAGTGCACTTCCGGGATCTCCGGAGTGATCCGGTTCTCGACGAAGATTCCATGCCAGATCATGAAGACGAGCACGGTCCAGAGTTTGCGCGAGAAGTCGATCGGTCCCCGGCGATGCGCCTCGAGCATCGCCAGGATGTCGTTGCGGACAATCAACCCGTCGGTCTGTGAGTCGGTGATGATCGAACGGGCCCAGTCGTGCAGCTCATTGGCCAGCCAGAGCCGGGTCGGCACCGGAAACCCGAGTTTGCGGCGGTTGAAGATGTGCGGCGGTACGACGTCGCGAAGTGCTTGGCGCAATGCGTACTTCGTTGTCTCGCGGGTCACCCGCTCGCCGACCGGCAGTGTGGAGGCGACCGCGAATACCTCGGGGTCGAGAAAGGGCACCCGCAGTTCCAGCGAGTTGGCCATCGTCATCTTGTCCGCCTTGACCAGGATGTCCCCGCGGAGCCAGGTGAACAGGTCGATGTACTGCATCGCCGTCACGTCGTCGTATCCACGCGAGCGGGTTTTGGCATACAGCGGTGCGGTGAGGTCGGTCACCGAGACGCCGGAATCGTAGGTCCGGAGAAAGCCGAGTTCCTCGTCGCGGAAGATCCGGGCGTTGCCATAGTAGCGCTGTTCCAACGGGATGGAACCACGCCGGAGCAGGTCCTTGCCACGTACGCCTGCCGGGATCCGCTCGGATAGCGCAGCCAGCCCCCGCAGCACCCGCTTGGGGAGCTTCCCGAAGGCCGCCAGGGACAGTGGTTCCCGGTAGATGTTGTACCCGCCGAACAGTTCGTCGGCGCCCTCGCCGGACAGGACGACCTTCACGTGCTTGCGAGCCTCGCGGGCAATGAACCACAGCGGAACGAGGGCCGGATCGGCGACCGGGTCGTCGAGATACCAGACGATCGCAGGTACGGCGGCGGAAAACTCCTCCGGTGTCACGACACGGGTGATGTGCTCGACCCCGATGGCCGCGGCCGACTCAGCCGCGACGTCGACCTCGGAGTAACCCTTGCGTTCGAACCCGACTGTGAAGGTGAGCAGATCTGGGTTGTACTGCTTGGCCAGCGCCGCGATCGCCGTCGAGTCGATCCCCCCGGACAAGAAGGCACCAACGGTCACATCGGCGCGCATGTGTACGCGTACCGACTCGTCGAGGGTGCTGCGGATCCGGCTGTAGAGATCGGCCTGGTCCCGTGGCCGAACCTTGGAAATGGCGAAGTCAGGGTCGAAGTAGCGGCGGGTGGTGACTTCCCCGTCGACGACGGAAAAGCAGGTGCCGCTCTCGAGTCGCCTGATGCCCGTATGCATCGTGGCCGGCTCCGGCACGTACTGCAGGGTGAGGTACTGCTGCAGTGCCCGAGTATCGACCTCGCCTGACTCGGTGCCCATGAGCTGCAGGAGTGCCTTCTTCTCGCTGGCCACATAACAGCCGAGCGAGTCGCCAGCGACGTACAAGGGTTTGATCCCGAACGGGTCACGCGCGCCGAAAGCCTTGTGCTCCAGCGTGTCCCAGATGACGAAGGCGAACATTCCGCGCAACCGATCGACGCAGCTCTCACCGAGGTAGTGGTAGGCGGCGAGAATCGACTCCGTGTCGCCTTCGGTGGCGAAAGAGGCACCGAACTCGCTGGTCAATTCCTCCCGAAGCTCGACATAGTTGTAGATCTCGCCGTTGAACAGGATCCGGTAACGGCCATCGGCGTAGGGCAGTGGCTGCGGGCTGCCATCGACGTCGATGATCGAGAGCCGGTTGAAGCCCAACACGACGTTGTCGTCGTTCCAGACGTCTCGGTCGTCGGGCCCGCGGTGATGCAGGCACCGCAGTGCCTCGGTGACGTCCTCGAGCCTGGCTTTGGCCTGACCGTCGAAGCTCAGGAATCCCACTAGTCCGCACACGCGTCGCCGTACTCCAGTCTGCTCCGATGGGGGTGCCGGGCACCTAGTATCCCGTCATGGCCGCAGTCGAGCGACCGGGCGCCAGCCTGCGACGGCACGTGGCTGGGACAACGGTCGATCCCGAGGCAAGTCCTGCCGAGCGGGTCCGAGCGCTGTGTGACGAGCAGGGCGAGGCCTCGGTGGCTTGGGGATGTGCGGAGATCCTTCGAAGCGGGTCATGGGATGACCGGGATCTGCTCGTGGTCCTGGGCGGGCGGCACGCCGTCGGCGAGTACTCCCGTGACGAGCCCGCACAAGCGGATCAGAGCTACTGGGCACCGACGTGGGCCGCCCGAGGGCTGTTGTATGCATGGAGTGACACCGCGGCTCCGGCGGTGGTGGCGGCGCTGACGCACGAGGCCTGGCGGGTGCGGGAGATGGCGGCGAAGGTCGTGGCAGCCCGCGAGATCGGGTCGGCCGGTGACGCGGTGGCGGAGTTGGCTGACGATCCGGTGCCGAGGGTACGGGCGGCTGCAGCCCGCGCGTTGCGCATGGTTGGCGAGTTCGAGCACGCCTCGGCGGCACTGGCTTTGGCCCATGACAGCGACGTGCAGGTTCGGGTCCGGGGCGAACAGGCTGTGGCCGGGATGAGCGCTCGGCTCGATCGAGACCTCTACAGCGACGAGCCCTAGAGCGGTATCCCGGCTCGTACCCTGCGGGTGACGACCCGCTCGGCGACAAAGGACAGGAACGGGATGGTCCCGGCCAGCAGGACGGCGAGGGTCCCCTTCCACGACCACTTGGATCGTTGGGACAGGTCGAAGGCGGCAAGCAGGTAAAGGACGTAGAGCGCGCCATGCGCCGGGCCGACCACGGCAACCACCGAGGCGTTGTCGGCGAGGTATTTCAGCGGCAGCCCGACCACGACCAGGGCAATCAATCCGATGCCCACGACGATGGCGATGATCCGATAGCGCACAAGTGCAGATTTTGTCCGCGGACCTACTGCGGCGGGTGCGAGCCCGGTCGAAGTGCTGCGGGGCGGGTCAACCGGCACGGCGCGCACCTTCTCTAGCTGCCTGCTTTGCCTTGGCAGACTCGTTGAGCTGGGTCAGATAGGCGTTGTAGGCCAGGAGTTCGGGGTCGGGGGGAACGTAGGGAACCAGAGCGGTACCGGGTCCGTTCACGCCATGTCGCCCGTCGCTGTCCGGGCGGCCGAGCACCGGGTCGCCGTTGCCTTCTCGCGCCTGTTCGCCGCGGATCTCCATCGTGAGCAGGCGGACCCAGACAAACACCGCGTACCCACCGAAGACCGGCCAGAGCAGCGCATAGGACAGGTTCTGCGCAGCGCCGCCGAGAGCCTGTGAGCGCTCCCACTGCCACCAGCCCAAGCGCAGGCACACCACGAACACCCCGAGGACGACGAGGTGACACAGCAGTCGCTTGGGGCCAAAGATGCGCGGATCCACACCTCGACGCTACCCCCGCCTGCGGTGTCGACCGACACCGTCGTCAGGCACCGGCTGACCGCGCCCTGACGCCGAGACCGCGATCGGTTCCGATACTCTCGCGAGGCGGGAAACGACGTCATTGACCAGCCAGGAGGCACGCGCGTGACAGCACGACGCAAGCTCGTTCTGCGGGCTGGGATCCTGGCGCTGCTGGCCGTGGCGATGACCGGCTGCTCGACCGAGGAGTTCCTTCGTTTCGGGTGGCCGGAAGGCATCACCGACGAGGCGGTGAGGATGCGCGAGCTGTGGACCGGCTCGGTGATTGCCGCACTCGTCGTCGGGGTGATCGTCTGGGGATTGATCTTCTGGACGGTGGCCTTCCACCGGAAGAAGAATGACGAGATCCCGCGACAGTTCAAAGAGAACCTTCCGCTGGAAATCATCTATACCGTGATTCCGGTCATTCTCGTTCTGGTGCTGTTCTACTACACCGTCGTCGTGCAGAACGTGGTCACGGACAAGAGCGCCGAACCCGACGTGACGGTCGCGGTGAACGCGTTCAAATGGAACTGGGAGTTCGAGTACGCGGACACCTCCGACGAATCGGGGGACGTCGTTTCCACCGTCGGCAGCTCCACCGAAGTCCCGATCCTGGTGCTTCCGGTTGATCAGGTGATCCGCTTCGAGGTCTATTCGACCGATGTCATCCACTCCTTCTGGGTTCCGGAGTTCCTCTTCAAGCTCGACGTGATTCCCGGCAACGAGAACGGCCGGGACAACGTCTTCCAGGTGACCGTCCGCGAGGAGGGGTCCTACGTGGGACGCTGCGCGGAACTGTGCGGGAGCTACCACGCGTACATGAATTTTGAAGTCCGCGGCGTGAGCCAGGAGGACTACGAGTCCTATGTCGATGCCCGCGAGTCGGGAATGACGACCGCTGAGGCGCTCGAGGACATCGGCCAGGATCCGGAGTCGTCGACCACGCGTCCGATGGACACCGATCGTGAGCAAGCGGCGGGCACCGGTGACTAGCAGCGGCAGCAGTGCTAGCCGGTCCAAACCTCGCCGACAGGAGGAGCGGTCATGAAGGTGGAAGCGCTGGTCTTCAACAGCCTCGCGGTCTTCCTTGTTGGCCTCGCCGTCGTCTATGGCATCTGGGCGCAGGAGCCGATAGGCACAGTCGCCCTGGCGCTGTCCGGCGGACTCTGTCTCATCATCGGCGGGTTCTTCTGGTTCGTCTCACGACGGATCGACCTGCGCCCGGAAGACCGCCAGGATGCCGAGATAGCCGAAGGTGCCGGGGATCTCGGCTTCTTCAGTCCGGGTAGCTACTGGCCGGTCACACTGGCGGCTGCTGCTTCCCTTGCCGGCGCCGGTCTGGCCTTCTACTACGTGTGGCTGATCATCATCGGGGCCGTCGCTGTGATGTTCTCGGTTGGCGGCCTGCTCTTCGAGTACTACCACTCACCGCCGGCCCACGACTGATCTGAGGCCACGCAGGAGCCGGATATCTGGCGGGCTGTGGGTCAGGGAGCGGTACGGGTCAGGGACGCGGGTCGGCCGGACGCCCGCCGTCCGAGGGACGCCCGCCGTCCGACGGACGGCCCGAGCCGGTGAGCTCGCGCTCCTCGCGTTCGGCCGGGGCAGCTTTGATGGCGGCCGGCTCCTCGATCGGAGAGAAGAAACCGCGCACCCGTCGACCAGCGCCGCCAAGACTGTTCATCTTCTTCGGAACCGGGGCCCCGCCGTACTGCAACAGCCCGTGCCCGTGCTCGTCCACGGGACCCAGTGGCTGATGCACCTCGATGAACTCACCGCTGGGCAGGCGTCGGATGATGCCGGTCTCGATGCCGTGCTCGAGTACCTGACGGTCATGTCGCTGCAGACCGAGACAGAGCCGGTAGGTCGCCACGTACACGATCGGAGGCAGGACGACCAAACCGATCCGGCCGATCCAGGTCATCGCGTTGAGGCTGACGTTGAACTTGTCGGCGATCAGGTCGTTGCCGCCGGAGATCCACAGCACCAGGTAGAAGGTGATCATCATCATGCCGAGCGAGGTTCGTACCGGCACGTCGCGAGGACGCTGCAACAGGTTGTGGTGCGCGTTGTCCTTGGTCAGCCTTCGCTCGATCATCGGATAGAGCAGTAACAGGGTGACCAGGATCCCCGGCAGCACCGCCGTCGGCCAGAAGATCGCGGGTATCTGATAGCCGAAGATGGAGATGTCCCAGGCAGGGAACAGTCGAGTTGACCCGTCCAGGAATCCGACGTACCAGTCCGGTTGCGAACCGGAGGAGACCTGGGCCGGGTTGTAGGGGCCGTACAGCCAGATGGGGTTTATCTGGATCAGGCCGCCAAGTGCGGCGACGGCGGCAAACACGACCATGAAAAGGCTGCCACCGTTGGCCATGAACACCGGGTAGA
>JACCQS010000293.1 GCA_013814015.1 Geodermatophilaceae bacterium
ATGATGGGCACCAGGGATTCCTGGCGGATCTCCCGGCAGATCTGCAGCCCATCGGCCCCGGGCAACATGAGGTCCAGCAAGACGAGGTCGGGTCGGACCTCACGGAAGGCTGAGACCGCGCGACCACCATCGGCTACGAAGGCTGGTTCCAGGCCTTCGGCGCGCAAGACGATGCCGAGCATCTCAGCCAGGGATGGGTCATCGTCGACGACGAGGACCCTGGAGCGGGCACCGATCATGGTGCCCATTCTGCGGGATCGCGGCTCGGTGTGGCGCGCACCGGGCCGCCCCAGGTACGCAAGTACTGCCGTTGGGCGGTTGTCGGGATGTCCAGCCCGACCCCCGCCCGCACGAGCGCCAGGCGCGCAACCGTCGTGTCGATGTGTGGCGGTACAGAATGCACGCCAGCTGGATAGCCGAGCGCCGCACCGGCTTTTCCGGTCCGCGGGACTGTGGCACCGAGCTCTAGAAGACACAGGGCCACGGTGGCGAAAGTGACGTCCATGACGGCAGGCGGATGTCCTTGCGCTGCTGCCAGGTTCACCACGCGCCCCTCGGCCGCCAGCAGAACATCATGGCCGTTGGGCAGCGAATAGGACGTCAGGCCCGGGCGTACGGGCGTACCGGGGCCGGACTTGCGCAACCATTCGGCGTCGATCTCGACGTCGAAGTGTCCGGCATTGGCCAGAATCACACCGTCCTTGGCCGCGAGAAGATGGTCTTCGACCACGACGTCCCTGCTTCCGGTGGCGGTGACGACGAGATCTGCGTCCCTGATGGCCTCGGCCATCGGCCGGACGGCGAGTCCATCGAGGTTGGCCTCCAGGGCTGCCTGCGGAGAAATCTCGGTGATCACGACCCGAGCGCCGAGGGCGCGGAGGCGGCTCGCGATCCCGCGTCCACAGGTGCCGTACCCGGCGACCACGGCTACCCGGCCGGCCAGCAGGAGGTTGGTCGTACGCAGGATCGCATCCAGGACGGACTGGCCGGTTCCGTGCAGGTCGTCGTAGAGCCGCTTGGCAGCACTTCGGGTGATCGCGAAGACGGGTATGTCCAGGCTGCCTGCACGTTGCGCAGTCTGCAGTCGTAGCGCGCCGGTGGAGGTGTTCTCGCAGGCCCCCAGCAATGGACGCTCCTCGAGCGCCGGGCCGGCCTGCAGGGCCAGGATGAGATCGGCACCGTCGTCGATGACCAGATCGGCGCCCTGGGCGGCGATCTCCCCGACCGCCCACCGGTAGCCGTCCCAGTCAGGTGTACCCAGGACGACTTCGACACCAGGCATTCGGCGCAGATGGGCAGCGACACCGTCCTGAGTGGACAGTGGATTTGCCGCACACAGGCGAAGCCGCGCCCCGAGCCCGCGCAGTGCCTCGACGAGAACGACCGTCTCCGGCGTGAGGTGGACGCACGCAGCGATCACCCGGCCGGACAGCGGACCCGGCGCCGGGTGGCCGCCGGGAATTCCGGCGACCAGCGGCATGTCCCGGCGGGCGGACGCGATCCGATCGATCGCCTCCGCCCGGCCGGGTAGGGACAATGCTGCTCCGGCGCCGGGTGGGGTACGCGCCGGACTCAGTAGCGGTAGTGGTCGGACTTGTACGGTCCGGCCACGTCGACGCCGATGTAGGCAGCCTGCTCCTTGGAGAGCTCGGTCAGCCGGATCCCGAGGGCGTCCAGATGCAGGCGGGCAACCTTCTCGTCCAACGCCTTCGGCAGCACGTACACCTGGGGCTTGTCGGTCTCGTAACGCTCGCCGTGTGCGAACAGCTCGATCTGGGCGAGCACCTGGTTGGTGAACGAGGTCGACATGACGAAGCTGGGGTGACCGGTGGCATTACCGAGGTTCAGCAGCCTGCCTTCGGACAGCAGAATGATCGAGTGGCCATCGGGGAAGGTCCACTCGTCGACCTGCGGCTTGATGGTGTTCCGGACGATTTCTGGCGTACGGCCCAGCCCGACGATGTCGATCTCGTTGTCGAAGTGGCCGATGTTGCCCACGATCGCCTGGTGCTTCATCTTGCCCATGTCCTCGGCGGTGATGATGTCCTTGTTGCCGGTCGAGGTGATGAAGATGTCGGCCGTCCCGACGACGTCCTCGAGCCGAGCCACCTGATAACCGTGCATCGAGGCCTGCAGGGCACAGATCGGGTCGATCTCGGTGACGATGACCCGAGCGCCTTGTCCGCGAAGGGATTCCGCGCAGCCCTTGCCCACGTCGCCGTACCCGAGAACGACGGCGACCTTGCCGCCGATCATCACGTCGACGGCGCGGTTGATGCCGTCGATGAGCGAGTGGCGACAGCCGTAGAGATTGTCGAACTTGGACTTGGTGACTGAGTCGTTGACGTTGATCGCCGGGAACAGCAGCCGGTCGGCACGGGCGAACTCGTACAGCCGCATGACGCCTGTGGTGGTCTCCTCGGAGACCCCTTTGATGTCGGCTGCGATCTTGGTCCACCGGTCTGGGGTCTCACTCAGGGTGCGGGTCAGCAGCTTGAGGATGACTGAGTATTCCTCGGAGTCGGCGGTGTCCGGGTTCGGCACAACGCCGGCCGCCTCGAACTCCACCCCCTTGTGGACGAGCAGAGTGGCGTCGCCACCGTCGTCGAGGATCATGTTCGGACCCTGTCCGTCAGCGAACTTGAACAGCTGGTCGGTGCACCACCAGTACTCCTCCAGAGACTCGCCCTTCCAGGCGAAAACCGGTGTCCCGGTTGGCGCGTCGACAGTGCCCTGACCGACGACGGCTGCAGCTGCGGCGTGGTCCTGGGTGGAGAAGATGTTGCAGCTGACCCAGCGCACATCGGCACCGAGTGCGGTGAGGGTCTCGATCAGCACCGCCGTCTGCACGGTCATGTGCAGGGACCCGGCGATGCGGGCGCCGGCCAGCGGCTGGCTGGGCCCGAATTCCTCACGCAGCGACATGAGACCGGGCATCTCGTTCTCGGCAAGCCGGATCTCGTTGCGGCCGAAGGTGGCCAGCGAGAGATCGGCGACCTTGAAGTCGTCGGCGCCGAGCGTGGCTCGCTGTGTGGTGGTTGCCGGGCTGGTGGTCGTGGCGGTCATGCGTTCTCCTTCTATCGGGCTATCGGGCTATCGGGCTATCGGGGTGTTGGCGCTTTGCAGAGCTCGGGAGTGCTTGTCCTGTTCGAAGCGCAACCACGACGTCGACGGGTCTGTTGTCGTCGGTCGGCCGTTGCCCGCGTCTTGGCCTTGCTGGGCGTCGTTACCGGCGGTTGGTGCGCCTACGGGTGCAGCTGGGAAGGTTGCCGCGCCGAGCCAGTCGTCGACGGCGTGCCGCAACGCAGGCTCGCTGCGTAGCCGCAAAGCAACCTGCAGGTCGGCCGGTCGGAGGTCGTGATCGGCGAGCAGTTGACGCAGTTCACGCAGCCGCACGATCTCGCGCACCCCGTAGAGGCGGTAACCGCTTGGGCTGCGAGGCGGACTGACCAAGCCGGCGGCGTCCAGATAATGCAGCATCCGCACGGACCACCCAGTGGTCTGCGCGGCCGTGTGCACGGTTGCCGACTCCATCGGCAATGACCTTACAGCATCGTGGCAGAGTTTGTCGCTATAACCCTGACAGATCCATGTCAGTCTTGAGTCGTCGGGCCGCGTCGAGTGCTTGCTCGGCTGCGGCCAACAAATCTGCCGGGCCAGATGTGCGCAGTCGAACGGCGTTCTCGAAGTGCCGGATGGCGGCGTCGGCATCTCCTTGCTCGTATCGGCTCTTGCCCGCGTGTAAGCAGGCGAAGGAGCGATACCCGTCCGGGGCACCTTCCAGAGCCTGGGTGTAGATCCCGTCGGCGACCTGGTATTCACCTCGCCACTGGTGTACGTGGGCCAGCCGAACGCCGGCGACGGTGACCAGCGCTGAATCATCACCCGAGTACCGCAGGCTCAGCCGTCCGGCGACCAGGGCACCGTCCAGGTCGCCGAGCAGCCGGAGCAGGACGCATTGCTGGCCGTGCAAGCGACTCCGTTCGGCGCGGTCCTCGTCGGCGCTTTCGTCCAGCGCTTCTTCCACGGCATCGAGAATGGCCGTCAGCGGCTGACGGTCGGCAACGATCTCCCGAAGCGTGACCGGGTCGGTGTCCAAGCGCAGGTCCTCGAAACCCGTGTGCGGAGCCACTGCGGCATCGTAGGTCGCGAGTCCGGGCACCAGCGACAATGCAGGACGGCTCGCGGAGGACCGGCTGACTTCGCTCGTGGTTGCGGCGCGCACGAAAGACGCAGCAACGACGACACACTATGGATCCAGTTGCGTTGTCGCCTGGGTCCCAGCGTCGGATCGTCGTGCGAGGTACGGCGCTTCTGAC
>JACCQS010000312.1 GCA_013814015.1 Geodermatophilaceae bacterium
GGTCCGGTCGGCTACTTCTCTCCGTTGTCGCCAGCCGTTGCCGTCAGTGTTGCCGTCAAACCGACGTTCGTGCTCGTAACCCACAGTCATCACCGCAGGTCAGAGCGGAGCCGACGCCCGGATTTGAACCGGGAACCGCCCGATTACAAGTCGGGTGCGCTGCCAATTGCGCCACGCCGGCGGCGATCCGCCCCCGTAGGAGCGGACACTGCGCCAGCGTATCGGCGGCAGCGACCAGAACACCCGAGGGGCAGGCCAGGGGGCCGGTTCTGCCGACCGGCGAGCACGGAGGAGGATCGTGCAGACCAGTGACACGGAGTGGATGGACAAAGACTTGACGAAATCGTTGCGCGTCAGCGTGATCGGCACCGGCTACCTCGGCACCACGCATGCGGCGGGGATGGCCGAGTTGGGCCACCAGGTCATCGGCATGGACACCGACGAAGACAAGGTCGCCCGACTCTCAGCCGGCCAGGTTCCCTTCTACGAGCCGGGGCTGCCGGAGTTGCTTCAACGCGGCCTGGCCAGTGGGCGGCTCAGCTTCACCACCGACTACGCCGAAGTTGCCGCCAAGGCCGACATCCACTTCGTCTGCGTCGGGACACCCCAGCAGTTCGGCAACGATGCCGCCGACCTGCGCTACGTCGATGCGTCGATGCGATCCCTTGCCGCGGAACTGACAACACCCTGTCTGGTGGTCGGTAAGTCCACCGTTCCAGCCGGCACGGCGCGGCGCCTAGCGAGCCGACTCAGACAAGAAGCGCCGGCCGGCGACGACGTGGAGCTGGCGTGGAACCCCGAGTTCCTTCGCGAGGGCTACGCCGTACAGGACACTCTCCAACCGGATCGGCTTGTGTTCGGCGTGAGCACTGCGAGCAGCGAACAGCGGCTTCGCGACGTCTACGCCAAGGTGATCAGCGACAACGACTGCCCGGTCGTCGTGACCGACCTGGCCACCGCGGAGCTGGTGAAGGTGGCCGCCAACTCGTTCCTGGCCACCAAGATCTCGTTCATCAACGCGATGGCGGAGATCTGTGAGATCACCGGCGCCGACGTCACGACTTTGGCCGAGGCGCTGGGCCACGACAGCCGGATCGGTCCTCGATTCCTGAAGGCGGGCCTGGGTTTCGGCGGAGGCTGCCTCCCGAAGGACATTCGCGCCTTCATGGCCCGGGCGGAGGAACTCGGTGTGGTGCAGGCCGTCGCGTTCCTGCGGGAGGTCGATGCGATCAACCTGCGGCGTCGAGCCAGAATGATCGACCTCGCAGTCGAGGAACTCGGCGGCCAGGTCGACGGCAAGCGGATCGGCGTCTGGGGAGCCTCGTTCAAACCCGATTCCGACGACATCCGGGACTCCCCCGCCCTCGACGTGGCCAGCGCACTTCAGTCCAGAGGGGCAGATGTGGGCGTCTACGACCCGCAAGCCATGGACAACGCCCGAAAGAAGTATCCCGAACTCGGCTACTGCCGCTCAGCCGTCGACGCGGCCGAGGGCGCCGATTTGATCCTGCACCTCACCGAGTGGGAGGAGTTCCGGATGCTGGAGCCACAGCGGCTCGACGGGATCATCCGGTCCAAGCACATCCTCGACGGCCGCAGTGCCTTGGATCCGGAGAGCTGGCGAGCGGCCGGGTGGACCTTCCGAGCGCTTGGCCGCCCCTGAACCAGAGCAGCGCCTAGTACGCCCCGCCCCGCCGTACGACCGTGAGCACGGTCCTGGCCAGGATGGTGAGGTCGAGCGAGAGGGACCAGTTCTCCACATAGTCGAGGTCCAGCCGTACGGCGTCCTCCCAGTTGAGGTCCGAGCGCCCGCCGATCTGCCACAGCCCGGTGATCCCAGGTTTCACCAGCAGCCGCCGACGGACATCTCCCTGGAAGTCGGAATCGAGTACCGGCAGCGGCCGAGGCCCGACCAGCGACATGTGGCCGAGCAGCACGTTGATCAGCTGCGGCAGCTCGTCGATCGAGCTACGCCGCAGGAATTTCCCGATCGGGGTGATCCGCGGATCGGCCTTGAGCTTGAAGAGCAGGCCGTCGGCCTCGTTGTCGGCGCGCAGCTCAGCCAGCCGTTCGTCGGCGTCGGTGTACATGGTCCGGAACTTGTGCACCTCGAAGCGCTGGCCGTTCTTCCCGATCCGGTACTGCCGGTAGAAGGCGGGGCCGCCATCGGCTGACCTGATGAAGATGGCTACGACGAGAAACAGCGGGAACAGCAGCAGCAGACCGAGACCGGCTCCGATCCGGTCGATGGTCTCTTTCACCCAGCGCCGGGCACCGGTGAACTCCGGCTCGTCGACGTGCAGCAGGGCCAGACCGCCAAGCGGGCGAAGGCTAAGCCGGGGCACCGCCACGCCGGTCAACGACGGTGTGACCACGAGGTCGATGCCGCGGCCTTCGAGGCTCCAGCCGATCGACCGCAGGGTGCGAGCGTTGATATGAGGTCCGGACGTGACCACAACGGTGTCGACGCCGGCCCGCCCCGCCGCCTTGGCGACGTCACCGATCCCGCCGACCCGGTCCACCAGGAGCAGATCGGAGTCTTCGACCGGGCCGGGCGTGCAGGCGGCCACCGCCTGGACGCCGGCTTGTGGATGATCGTTCAGTTCGCACACCAGCTCGTTGACAGCCTCGGGAGAACCGACGATCAGGGCACGGTGGCTCAGCTGACCGGCGGCGCGCTGACCGATCAGCCAGCGTCGAGTCAGGCTGCGCCCGGCCAGCAGCAGCAACAATCCGAGCACGAAGCAAGCGGTGATGAAGCCACGGGCGATCTCCAGCCGAAAGATCAAGGAAATGACGGCCAGCAGGCCGAACGTCCGAGCCGCGCTGGCCAGGATCCGTTTGTATTCCCCCGGTCCAGTGCCGAAGAAGCGGCTCTCGTACGCCCCGGACGCCGCGGCAACGAGTAACCAGCCGAGCAGCAATCCGACCGAGACAAGGATGTACTTCAAGACCCGGAAGTCAGGCTCGACCGCGTCGAACCGGCCGAGATAGCCGAATACCTCGGCAAGCACAATCATCGCTGCATCTACGAAAACAAGTGTGGTGATATGCCTTCGGCGCCAGTCATTACGCGGAGCTGATTCAGTCCTACGCTCGGTGACTGTTGCCAGGCTCGGGGTCGTGTCGACCACTATTTGCCCATCCGATTGATCCAATTCTTGGGTTGCGCGGCTGGAAGCCGCCAGCGCAGCCTAGCCGCTACGTTCTCAAAAAGGACCCCGGTAGGCGCTTCACACGATTAGGTTGTCGACGAAGTGCCGCCTGACTCAACAGTTTCTCGAATGCGGCGACGGTGCGCTCGAGGGAAAACTCCTGCTCTGCCAATGCGCGAGCACCCCGCCCGATCTCGCCAGCCCGCTGTGGCATAGCCAGCTGTTCGACCACCCAACGGGCGGCGGCATCGATCGATTCGTCCAGCGGAGCAAGCACCTTGCAGTCGGCGCGCTCGAGAAGTGCCGCAGCGGCATTCGACCGCGGCATCAGCCCGACGATGGGCCGCCCCGCACAGAGGTAGGACAGTGTCTTGGACGGCACGGAGAACTCGCTCGCGTCCGGCTCCAGCAGCACGACCAGCACGTCACCGGATGCCAGAACCTCCGAGAGCCGGTCGTAGGGCTGAAAGGGCAGGACAGTCAGCGGGACCTCACCGTGGTCAGCAGCGGCCCGCAGGACCTCGACCGTCGGACCCTCGGTCACGACCACGAGGTGCACGTCGGTGCCGAGTTCGCGAACTCGGCGGGCAAGGGCAACCAGCAGGGCCGGGTTGTGCTTGAGCCCAAGGGTTCCCGAGTAGAGCAGTGTGGGAACATCGGCCACCTCGTGTTCGGCGGCCCAACGGTTTGTGCGCTCGCCGGGCACGATCTCGTCGAGCGGCGCCCAGTTGGGGATCACCGTCGTCTTGTCCAGGGTGCCCCAACGGGCGTGCACGGCGCGAAAGGCGTCGGCGATGACCACGATGTGCCTCGCCTGCCTGGCACACCACCGCTCGGCAAGATTCATGACGCGGGCGGCCAGAAGGAGCGGAGTTGACTTGCGCTTGGCTGCGAACCCTTGCAGAGCAACGGCGTAGACGTCCTGGTGCCAGAGGACCCAGGGAATCCTCGCCACGGCAAGGTAAGCGACGACGACGACGAGGGAAGGCAGCGGGGTGTTCGCGATGAGCACCACGTCCGGCCGCCGCGCGCGGATGACGCCGGCCAGTTCACGACCCAGAAAGGCCTCGTGGAACAGCCGTCGGGCGAAGTTGTACTTGTCGACCTTCTGCCCGGCCCCGATGACGACGAACTGTGCGGTGTCGCCTTCGGCGGGGCTGAGCTTGCCCTTGCCCGACACGTACGCCTCGCAGTGTGAGTGCACGACCTGGTGTCCGCGTGCAGCCAGGCCACGGCTGAGCTGGGCCTGGAAAGGGTGACCGCTGTTGTCGTGAACGAGAATCTTCACCGGCCGCTCTACCCGAGAGGGTGAGCCAGTGGACTCACGCCTGTTGGCCCTTGACCTGGTCGTAGACCCACCGGTAGGTCCGCTCCAGACCGTCGACCAGCGCGGTCGGCGGCTCCCAGCCGTACCGGGCGAGGATCTCGGTGTTGTCGCTGGTACGTCCCCGGACACCCTGCGGGGCATCCAGTTGGTAGCTGCGTTCGCACTTCACACCGGCGATCTCCTCCACGAGATCGACCAGCCGATTGATGCTGACCAGCTCCGAGCTGCCGAGGTTGACCGGCTCGCCGCTGTTCCCTCGCATGATCAGCTGACTGCCGTGGATGCAGTCGTCGATGTACATGAAGCTGCGGGTCTGCTCACCGTCGCCCCAGATGTCGATCTCGTGCCGACCGGTGATGGCGGCTGTGGCCACCTTGCGACAGATCGCCGCAGGCGCCTTCTCCCGTCCGCCTTCCCACGTGCCATTCGGGCCATAAACGTTGTGGTAGCGCGCGATTCGCGTCGTGATCCCGAAGTCCTCTTCGAAGTGCCGGCACATCCGCTCACTGAACAATTTCTCCCAGCCGTAGCCGTCCTCGGGCTGCGCCGGGTAGGCGTCGGCTTCGCGAAGCGGCTGGACCGCTGTATCGGTCTGCTTTTCCGCGGCATAGACGCAGGCCGACGACGAGTAGAAATACCGCTCGACCTCTGCTTCCTTACTGGCGAGCAGCACGTGGGTACTGGTCAGCACCGACAGCATGCAGGCGGCCTTGTTGTTCTCGATGAAGCCCATGCCGCCCATGTCAGCGGCCAGGTTGTAGACCTCACCGACCCCATCGACCGCGGATCGCGCCGCGTCGAGCAAGGACAGGTCCAGCCGCAGATTCTCGGCTTCGGCGTGCACCTGATACCACTCGTCGAGCGGCTTGACATCGATCGACCGGACCGACCTGCCCTGGCCGATCAGGTCGGCGACGAGATATCCGCCGATGAAGCCGCCACCGCCGGCAACCAGGACGTCCACTGAACGTTGTGACACTGCTTCGCCTTCCGCAGGGGAGTCGCCCAGCAGATCCCGGGCGCACGAATTCTAGCCAACCTGGGCTCCGGCGCTCGCA
>JACCQS010000326.1 GCA_013814015.1 Geodermatophilaceae bacterium
GGTCCTGCGCCGGGTGGGCGTACCGCGGTCCTGGTCGGGTACGGCCCCAGGACGACGGTGGCCAAGCGGCGTCCCCGCCGCGCCGCGCCGGGCACCGCCGACCAGGAACCGGTACGCCAGGTCCAGAACGGGTCGGAGCAGGTCCGGGACCGGCCGGAGCAGGCCAGGGACGGGTCGAATGACGATGCTTCCCCGGAAGCTGTCGAGTCGAGTACTCCGACGGGGAGTCGGGCCAAGGCCAAGCCACCGGTCCGCAAGTACGCAAAGGCACTCGGGATCGACATCGGTGCAGTCGCCGGATCCGGTCCTGAGGGCCTGGTCACCCGCGCGGATATCGATGCGCACTCCAACGGTGGGTCAACGGCGCAGGACCTGATGGACGAAGCGGGTCAGCGCCCCGGCCAGCCAGTGACGGAAAGCTCGTCCTCGGGGTCCGCGGCGTACAGCAGCTCGCTGACCGCGATCGCGCGGCCGGACTTCGACCCCGCGACCCGCGAACAGCGGCTGCCGATCAAGGGGGTCCGCAAGCACACGGCCACGGCAATGGTGAGCAGTGCCTTCACCGCACCGCATGTCACCGAATGGGTGACCGTCGACGTGACCCGGATGATGGCCCTGCGCGGGCGGCTGGCCGCCCGCCCGGAGTTCCGGGAGATCAAGACCTCGCCGTTGCTGTTCGTGGCCCAGGCGCTGCTGCTGGCCGTAGGCAGGCATCCGATGATCAACTCGTCGTGGGACGAGGCAGCGCAGGAGATCGTAGTCAAGGAGTACGTGAATCTGGGCATCGCCGCCGCCACTCCGCGCGGACTGATCGTGCCCAACATCAAAGACGCCGGCGCGCTGTCGATGGCCGAGTTGGCCGCCGCTCTGGCCGAGCTCACCGAGACGGCGCGGTCCGGGCGTACCTCACCGGCCGACATGTCCGGCGGCACGATCACGATCACCAACGTCGGGGTGTTCGGCGTGGACACCGGTACCCCGATCCTGAACCCCGGTGAGTCGGCGATCCTGGCCGTAGGGACGATCGCCGAGCGACCGTGGGTGCACAAGGGCAAGATCAGGGTTCGCCAGGTCACCACTTTAGGTTTGTCATTCGACCACCGGGTCGTGGACGGCGAGCTGGGCTCCCGATTTCTGGCCGATCTGGCGGCGCTGCTGCACGATCCCGGGCTGGCGCTCGGCTGGTGACCGCTGGGCGCACCCGGACGTCCGATAACCGTACAATGTTGGCAGTGAGCGGCAACTCAGCCGATGGATCGTCGGAATCGTGCTGCACGTCACCACCGTTCCTTAGGAACAAACTGGACCGGGAGGCGTTTACTTAGGTGTACAGCCACCTGAGGAGATGTGAAAGCAATGAACAGCCTGAACAACTGGCGCAAGCACCGCAAGGCCGCTCGTACGCGGCGCGCCATCGAGGTCGCCCTGATGCGCGCCCCCGGACCGGCCATGCGTGATGAACTGTTGACCATGGCGAACAGACAAGGGATCAGCCTCAACCGCTGACCTCCTGACGCCCGGCCATCCCGGCTCGGCCAACCAGCCCGACCCCGATCCCACCAGGGAGCGGGGTCGTTTGCTCGGTACCGGTTTGGCCGTACCGGTTTGGCCAGTACCGAGTTAGCCGCACGGCGGCTCGTAGGATCCCGGGAATGCGGACTGTCTGCGTCTTCAGCGGATCCAGTCCAGGCGCTCGACCCGGATACGCCGCAGCCGCCCGCAGCTTGGGTCAGGAGTTGATCGCTCGTCGCATCCGGCTGGTTTATGGCGGTGCGAGCGTCGGCCTGATGGGCATGGTTGCCGACACTGTGCTGGCCGGCGGAGGCACCGTCATCGGAGTCATCCCAGAGCAGCTCGTCGACAAGGAAATTTCCCACGACGGGCTCAGTGAGCTCCGGATCACCTCGTCGATGCACGAGCGCAAGGCAACGATGGCCGACCTGTCGGACGGCTTTCTCGCGCTGCCCGGCGGGTACGGCACCCTCGAGGAGTTCGCCGAAGTCCTCACCTGGTCCCAACTGGGGTTGCAGCGCAAGCCGTGCGGCTTGCTCGATGTCGAGGACTTCTACCGTCCGCTGCTGAGCTTCTTCGACCACGCGGTCGCCGAAGGCTTCGTGCGTCCCGAACACCGAGACCTGGTGCTCTCCGACACCGATCCCGCCCGCCTGCTCGATGCGCTGGCCGCCTGGATCCCTCCCACGGTTTCCAAGTGGATGGACCCGACGCCCCTCGGCGCTGCCGACGGCCGCTGAGGCGGCTGAGGCGGCTGAGGCGGCTGGTCAGCCGAGGAGGTGGGTGCTGATGGCCTGCTGCTCGGCGCTGGACAGACCGGCGTCGGTCAACCATTGGAGCGGGCCTCCGGCGCGCTCGTCGAGGATCTCCAATAACCGCTGCATGGTCTCCGCGCGGGGGCGCTGTCGGGTGGCGATGGCCGCCCAGGTCGTCGGATCCATAGTGGCGTCGGTCACCGGGTTTCCCTCCGCGTCGGAGACGTCCGCGGCATAGGTCGTCGTCGAGGCCAGTCGCCCCATGATCTTGTCGATCACCTCACCGCTTCGCGCGTAGTCAGCCACCACATCCTCGCGTCGTACGCCGGCAACGAGTAGGGCGAGGGCGACGACGGTCCCGGTCCGGTCCTTTCCGGCGGCACAGTGCACCAGGGTCGCGCCGTCGTCCCGAGCGCCGATCGCGCGCAGCGATTCGACGATGTTGGCCGAGGCATGCCGGAGGTAGCCCAGATAGTGGATCACCGCCGGTCGCTCGCCGGCGTCGATCTCGAGGGCCGGGCGGCGGCCCGACATCCACGGCGTCTGTGGGGCGGCACCGGACACACCCGTCACGTTCTCGGTCA
>JACCQS010000327.1 GCA_013814015.1 Geodermatophilaceae bacterium
GACGACGGCATGGCGGCGGTGGTCGATGTCCAGCTCGATGGCCGTGCCTTCGCGGTCGGTAGGGATCGGGCCGGGGCGCGGGTGCGGCCTTTCGGTCGTCCCGTTTCCCCGGCCCGCACCTCCGAACCGGACGTGCGCGTTTCCACGCATCCGGCTCTCCACGAGTCCGGGTCGCAGGATCACGCGACCGACATCTCCGCCCTCGGCCACGGCGAGGGAACCTGTGCTCCCCGGTAGCGATAGCGAGTGACCGCCATCGTGCACGGGTTGAACAGGCTGATCTCGCCCTCCGTCGGCCGCCACCCTGGGAGGTAGCGACGGCGGAGCAGCTTCCACGAGGCATGGCGATGCTTGTGACGAAGCCAACAGATCACCCGCCGCCACGAAAAGGCGTTCAGGTAGTCGAAGGTGTCCTTGGACACGCCGTGCCGGAAGTAGTTGGCCCAGCCCCGCAACACCGGGTTCAGCCGGCGTAGCAGGACGGCGAGCGGTTGGTTCGTGCCCCCTCGGGTCAGCGCCCGCACCTTGGCTTTGACGGAGGCGAGTGCCTTCTTCGACGGCCAGGTGTAGACGAACCGCTTGTTCGACCCCCGTTGGCGTTGTCGCTGGATGCGAAAGCGCCGGGTAGCCCCGGCGCATTGCTGCGCCGGGGCCCCCTCAGAGTGAAGTATGCCGCCGACGAGGTGCCTCTGGTGGAGGTCCTTTTCCGACGGCCTCTTCCCGAGTGAACACGGGACGTGCCAATTTCTCGGCATCCCGCTCTCCAGTGATTACTTCCGTAGCGGTGCGATGCCTCGACCGGCGTGGATGTCCTCATGGCATTGCCGACAAATGACGAGGGTCTTGCGTCGTCGTTGGCCATCAGATGCATCCACGTTGGCTTGTCCCGACGTCCGGGCCGGTTGAGATCGGCGAGCTTGCGGATATGTGCACTTCAAGGTTCGTCCGGGCTTCGCAGATCTCACAGCGCACAGCACCGCGAATGTTCCCCCTCCTGTGCCCTTACCTGATCAACCCTGTGATCTTCGGCGCGTTGCTGTCACGCATCCGCCGACGCGCTGGCCCGCCCGCACACCGACGGGCACACCCGGCCCGACCCACCACACGCAGCCAGCCGACCCCGCTAATCGATCTTGAAAAGAGCGAGATAGGTTGCCATCCGTTCCGGTGTGACTACTATTGATCATATCAGGGGTGCTCACGTGGTGAGGAGCAGGGTGGGACGGCTGTTGGCTGCGGTGCTCGTCATGCTGTCGTGCCTGGCCCCCGCCCTGGGTACGCCGGCGCCGGCCCAGGCAGCGGACAGGGACGTCCTGCGGGTGGCGAGCACCCAGAGCATCGACTCGCTCAACCCGTTCCTGGCGATCTTTGCGTCGTCCACCGAGCTCGGGCGGCTGATGTATGAGTTCCTCACTACCTACGACGCCCGCACGCAGCGCCCGGTGCCCGCGCTGGCCGAGAGCTGGACCACCTCGGCGGACAAGCTGACCTGGACGTTCCAGATCCGCTCCGGCGCGCGGTGGTCCGACGGGGATCCGATCACCGCCGACGACGTGGCGTTCACCTACAACCTGATGCTGAGCGATCCGGCCGCCCGCACCGCCAACGGCAACTTCGTGGCGAACTTCGAGTCGGTGACCGCCCTCGACGGGCGCACCGTCGTGATCCGCACGAGGGTGCCGCAGGCCACCATGCTCGCGCTGGACGTCCCGATCGTCCCCGAGCACATCTGGTCGACCGTGGATGACATCGCTGCCTACCGCAACGAGGCGATGCCGGTGGTGGGCAGCGGCCCGTTCGTGCTCACCGAGTACGTCCCGGGACAGTTCGTCCGGCTGCGGGCCAACGACACCTACTGGCGCGGCGCGCCCCGGATCGACGAGCTGGTGTTCGTCCTGTTCACCAACACCGACGCAGCGGTGCAGGCGCTGCTGGGCGGTGAGGTCGACCTGATCGGGGCCGGATCGACCGGCGGTGGCCTCACTCCCGCACAGTTCGAGGCAGTCGCCGAGGAGCCCCGCGTAACGCGCAACCGGGCGAACGGGCAGGGCTACTTCGAGCTCGCGATGAATCCGGGTGCCGCGACCAGCGAAGGGATGCCGATCGGTGACGGACACCCTGCGCTGCGGGATGTCCCGGTGCGGCAGGCCATCGCGCACGCCCTCGACAGAGACGTCCTGGTCGAACGAGTGCTCGACGGGTACGGCCAGCCCGGCGAGTCGATCATCCCGCCAGCCTTCGCCGATTTCCACTGGTCACCACCGGCGGGCGGGGTCGACCGCGCCGACGCCAACCGGATGCTGGATGCCGCCGGCTACCCACGGGGGCCCGGCGGGGTGCGGGTCGGTCCGGACGGGCGCGAGCTGCGGTTCCGGCTCATCGGCAACGGGGACCGCATCGAGCATGCCCGCATCGTTCAGTTCATCCAGGGCTGGCTGGCCGAGATCGGCATCGCCGTCGAGCCGGCGCTGATCGCAGGCAGCAGGCTCAACGAGCTGACTACTACCGGGTTCTACGACCTCGCGGTCTCCGGGTGGGGGGTGAACCCGGATCCCGACTACGTGCTGAGCATCCACACCTGCGGGCAGCGGCCCGGCCCGGAGGGGACGGGGGGCACGACAGCCGCGTTCTTCTGCGACCCGCGCTACGACGCGCTCTACGCCCGCCAGCTGTCCGAGTTCGACCGCGACCGGCGCGCCCGGATCGTCGAGCAGATGCAGCAACTGCTCTACGAGCAGGCGCCCACGGTGGTGCTGTACTACCGCAACGCGCTCGAGGCCTACCGCTCGGACCGCTTCGCGCCGTTCCAGGTCCAGCCCGAGCCCGGTGGGGTGATCACCGGCCAGGACGGGTACTGGGGGTTCTACTCCGCGCGTCCGCTGCCCGGGACGGCTCAGCAGGGTCCCACGATCGGCGTGGCGGTCGGCGCCGGCATCGGCGGGCTGGTCGTGCTCGGCGCCGTCGTGGCCGTGCTGGTATCCCGACATCGCCGGGCCACGGCCGACGAGCGCGAATGAGTGACCTGCTCACCACGCCCGGTAGCGGGCGTGGCCCGGCCGGGTCGCTGCGCCACCTCGGCCGCGCGCTGACCGGCGCGCTGGTGAGCGTGGCACTCGTCGTCGTGCTGAGCTTCTTCCTGTTCCGGGTGCTGCCGGGTGACCCGGTGCTGACCATGACCCGCGGCCGGCCGGTCGGTGCGCAACAGATCGCCGAGCTGCGCGCCCAGCTGGGGCTGGACCGCTCGCTGCCAGCGCAGTTCGCCGGCTACCTCGCCGACCTGCTGCACGGTGATCTGGGG
>JACCQS010000339.1 GCA_013814015.1 Geodermatophilaceae bacterium
GGCGAGCCGTGGTCGAACGGGGGCTGGGGGTCGTACTCAAGCGCGAGCTGGATCGCACTGGCCGTCGGCTCGCCCCACAATGTGGCGGCGAGGGTCAGCGCCATATCGATTCCGGCGGATACCCCGGCGCAGGTGATGACGTCGCCGTCGATGACCACGCGGTCGCTGCTGACGATGGCGCCATCGTCGGCGAGAGTGTCCCTGGCCACCCAGTGGGAGGTGGCCCGCCGGCCGGTCAGGACGCCGGCTTTGGCAAGCAGCGTCGACCCCGTGCACACCGAGGTCGTCCAGGTAGCTCTCGCGTGTGCGGCGGCGAGCCATCTGATCAACGAATCGTCGTCGAGGGCGGTGCGCCAGTGCGAGCTGCCGGGCACGACAATGAGCTCGGCGCCGGGCAGGTCGTCGAACGTGGCATCGGCCTGGATCGCGAGGCCGTTGTCGCAGCGAACGGTCCCGAGGGTTTCGGCGACGAAATGTGGTTTCACCTGCGGATGGCCCGCCAGCACCTCGTAGGGTCCGACGAGATCGAGCGCGGTCATCTGACCGTATAGCACGAAGGCTATGTCCATGGGGATTCTCCCGATCTCAGATGGCGGTGGTGGCAAAACGGGCGCGGTAGGCGCTCGGCGGAACGTTGAGCTCCCTGATGAATGCGCGGCGCATGGTCTCGGCCGTCCCGAAGCCGCACCTCCTGGCGACGGTGTCGACGCCGTCGCTGCGGCTCTCCAGCAGCATTTGTGCGGCTTCGACGCGGGCTCGCTCCACGTACCGTCCCGGGCTCATCCCGATTTCGCGTGCGAACAGCCTGCTGACATGGCGAGCGCTGATCTTGAGCCGATCGGCGATCGCCGGAATCGAGAAGTCCGCTGCCGGATCATCGGCGATGTCGCCGATCAGACGGCGCAGCGCCTCGTCGCTCGACGGACGACTCCGCGACCACGCACTGAACTGGGACTGACCGCCGGGGCGTTGTAGGAACACCACCAACCACTTGGCGATCCGACGGGCCAGTTCGTGGCCGTGGTCCTCCTCGACCAACGCCAATGCAAGATCGACGCCGGCCGTTACCCCGGCCGCAGTGATGATCTCGAGGTCCCGGACGAAGATCGCATCCGGCTCGACCGTGACGAGCGGGTGCGTCGCGGCCAGCTTGGCGCAGTACGCCCAATGCGTTGTGACCCGACGCCCGTCCAGCAGCCCAGCGGCGGCGAGCACGAATGCGCCCGTACATACTGATGCGACGCGGCGAGTCCGCTGCGCCAGCCGCTCGATGTGGCCAAGCAGGACCTTGTCTCCGGCCGCGTCTGGGTAGCCCCAACCGCCCGCCACAACCAGGGTGTCGACGCCCTCGGCCAGGTCGGCGAGGTCGACACCGACGCCAAGCCGCACACCGGCCGACGACGTTACGTCCTGGCCGCCCGCCGACGCCAGCCGCACCCGATAGCTATCGTCCCGTGTCCGGGCTGCGCCGTCGAACACCTCGAGCGGCCCCGCGACATCCAACAACTGAACGTTGTCGTAGACCACGATCACCACCTCGCGCCGACTCATCCGATCATCATCAGGGGCCGAGGCGATGACAACAATGACATCTACCCCTCCGATCGGGACCTCAACAGTGCAGGGCGGTGACGGCGCGGCCTGAGGAGGTGCAGAAGGCGATGACTCCGCTCGTACTCGCGATGATGGCCAGCGCGACTGGGCGCAGTCCTAACCCCGCTGAGCGTCGCACTGCGCAACCCGACCGCGATGGCGACCGCCTCGTCGTCGTCCAACAGGAGTGGCGGTAGCACTGCCCCGGCGCCGAGCCGATAGCCACCCCCCCTCCCCGGGCGCGCGTCGACGGATACCCGAGCAGACGCAAGCGATCCACGTCACGGCGCACGGTCCTGGTAGTGACCCATAGCCGCACCTCGGGCGACGACTTCGTCGTCGTCGCCTCCAAGGGCGGCGCCGACCAGGACCCGGACTGGTTCAAGAACCTCCAGGCGGACCCGGGCGCCGGGGTCCAGGTCGGCACCCGCCGGTTCACCGCCCGCGCCCGCGTCGCGTCCTCGACCGAGCGCGAGGCCCTCTGGCCCCAGATGGCACGCATCTTCCCGCTGTACGACGAGTACGCGCAGAAGACCGACCGCGTGATCCCGATCGTCCTGCTCACTCCCCAGGACTGACCCGACCTGCGCCGCCCTCCTGTGTCCTGCGTCAAGGAGTTGCCAGGACGGTGGTCCCGCAAGCGGATCGTCGACCGGAACGAATTTCCCAGGTGGAAAGGAGACGCCCGATGGCAATTCAGCGCCAGATGTCCAGAGCGATTGAGCGCATCTGCTCGCTGAACCAGCCGTCGGCGCTCGCCTGGACCAGTAGCTGCCGAA
>JACCQS010000350.1 GCA_013814015.1 Geodermatophilaceae bacterium
GGATCACCGTCGTACCGGCCATCCCTCCGCCGACGCCGGACGAGCCTGACTCGGTTGCAACGGCTCCGTCCGCCGCTGAGACGACTGGACAAGATGGCACGGCAGCACCCTCGAACCAGGTGACGGCGGGCATGATCGCCGCCGCTGTCGTGATCGGCCTGATCTTGCTCGTCCGCCGCGGACGCCGCCCTCGGGCTTAGCCCTGGGCTAGAGGCCGACAGAGATCACCGTATTACCGTTATGAAATATCGAGGCTAGTGTGCCCGTTGATTTCGGACCACGGCCAACAGATATGGTCGGATCCGAAAGTTGGCAACTCAAGCCGGTCGGGTTGAGGTGCCTGGGGTGCCGCGCCCGGCCGGATCATGGACGGTGAGAGGGAAACATTCCGAAGCGGCGACGCTGGTCAGCCCGTGTCAGCCCGCCTGGACAGCGATGCGGGCCTGGGGGGAACTCATCGTGGGCGGTGCCGATCAGCCGCCGTTGCGTCAGGTCAGGGCGGACTTCGACGGCCGGACCCTGGTGGTCTACCAGGCCTACTCGGACCAAATCGCGGACGCCGCCCTCGCGGCCGGGACGTTCGTGCCGCCGTTCAAGCTCGATCGGACGACGTGGATCAAGCCGTCGTTCCTGTGGATGATGTATCGCTGCGGCTGGGCCACCAAGCCCGGCCAGGAACGGGTGCTCGCCATCCGCATCACCCGCGAGGGCTTCGAGGAGGCACTCGGCGGCGCCTGCCTCAGCCACTTCGATCCCGACGTGCACGCTAGCCACGAGCAGTGGCGCACGCTGCTCAGCGAGAGCCCGGTCCGCGTGCAGTGGGACCCCGAGCGCCGACCGGACCTGACCCCGCTCCCGTGGCGCTCCCTGCAGGTCGGGCTGAGCGGCCCCGCCGCGCGGAGCTATGTCGACGGGTGGATCACCGAGATCAACGACGTCACACCACTGGTCCACGAGATGCGGCACGACACCAGCCGCAGTGACGCCATCACCGCGCGGGAGCGCCCCTACCACCTCCCCGCACACATCGCCGAACGCATCGGCGTCTCACCCGAGGTCACCTCGGACGCAGGCCGATTACAGGCGTGACGACCGCGCGGGAATCACGCCTGTGATCGGCGCTTCTCCAACTGGTGCCGAGCCTTCTCCCGGACGAGCTCGTCATCGGAGTCCAAAACTCGAATCAACGCCTGCTCGGCCCTGTCGTCCGGGATCTTGGCAAGCGCCCGGATGGCCTTCATCGCCAAGGCTCGGTCCTCGTCGTAGTGCAGGTACTCTGGCACCCACTGTGTGGCATGGTACAAAGCATCGACAGTATCCGGGCACCTTAGGTGCGCCAACGCCGCTACGACATCTTCGTGCCTCATGTGCCAGTCGGCCGAGACCAGGCTCACCAGCATATTGATATGCTCGGTAGTGAAACCGAACGAGCTGGACACCGTAAGCGCCATTTCGACGTCCTCAGCGTCCTGCCGTTCAACCGCATCCCGCAGCAGCCGCAACCCTAGTTCGTGTCCATCGGTGACGCCGAACTGCCGGAGAAATTCCTCCTTCGACAGCGTCGCGCCCTTTCCCGGAACGAACACAAGCCCTTGGATGAGCCGCCGTTGGTCTGGAGTCATCGCAGCTTCCTGAAGTCCTGGATGTTCTCGTTGAACGTATTCAGTGCCCTGCCGTCGCCGAGGCGATGTTGATTTGTGGGTTCTCTGTACCGCCCTCACCCTTGAAGAACGCCGAGTTCTCCTTCCACCCCTTGGAAACGGGAGGCATGTCCGGGAACTCCTCCCGGACGATCGGCGAATTGTCCCGTACGCCGATGTCGGCCAACTGCTGCCTGGTGCCGGGATTGACCGTGAACTCGACGAGGGTCCCGTCGTAGCCCTCGGAGAACGACCGGGTCGTAGAGATCACTGCCTTACTCCGCGAACACGTCCTCTACTACCCCTGAGGCCACGACTTTCGGGCCCTCCGTGACGAGCAGACGCGCCCCGTGATGAACGAACTCCCGCGCAGCCTCCGGAAAGAGGAATCCGACCTTGTACAGGCATTCACCGTCTCGGCGCCGCTCCACCTCCTGGAGCAGGATGCTCAACTTGTCCGCAGTGGCCGGCCAACCCGGTTGCACCGCCTCCTCCCCACCGAGCGGGAAAACACAGGTCGCCGCATAGACTGGAGCGGTCGGCGGTCCGGAGCGGCGCCCGCCCTCCTCCGCTGTCCGCCATCTTATCCGAGCGGTCGCGACAGGTACGTCGATATTCTCGATCACGGCCAGACCCTGATTCCGTCCATTTCCTTGTTGATCAGATCCAGTTGACCCTCGTCCGCGTAGTAACCCGGCCCGATTCCGTCAAGCTTGCCGGGCTCGTAATGCAGTCGGTCGGCAACCGACCTGGGTATCCGGGTCTCGACGGTTACCCCTTGACCCTTGTTCAGGAGATCCCCCCACTGCTCGGCATGCTCGCCAGTGGTGGCAAACCACTTGCCTTCCATCTGCCCCGGGC
>JACCQS010000367.1 GCA_013814015.1 Geodermatophilaceae bacterium
AGGCTGACATCGCGCACGCCGTTCTCCGCTCACTCGTTCTGGACCTAGACAGCTCAGAACCTATGCGGGAACGGCGTGTTGCTCCTGCGCGGGTCTCGGAAACGCCCACGGATGAGTCAGGAGAGCCAGCTTTCCGGGACGTTATGCGCATAACGTGCGGCTTGAGATTCCCGCGGTTGGCTGCTGCTTGTCGCTAAATCAGTTGACGGCTGGACACGGCGGAGTACGGTCTGCGCCTCGTGCCTGCTGTTGATGAACCGAGTCCTGCAGAATCCGCAAACGACCCCGTCCTGTCCGCCGAACGCGACCATCTCGACCGCGCCCGCGAGTGCCTCGGGCAGATGCGAGCCGCCGCCAGCACCCTGAGCGACGTGGGCGGAGACGCATTCGCCAGCGAGATGCTCGGCAGGTCAAAGGCCATCCGGCTCAAGTCGCTGGCCGACGACGGCACGATCCCACCGTTCTTCGGCCGTACCGACCGCCAGCGGGATTCCGGCGACACCGCCACCGGCCTGGAGGAGTTCCACATCGGCCGGCGACACATCCGGGACGACTCAGGCGATCCGGTGGTCATCGACTGGCGGGCCCCGATGTCGAGGCCGTTCTACCAAGCCACACCGGGCCGGCCGCAGGGCGTCGCCCTGCGCCGGCGGTTCGGGTTTGCCGGAGGGGAACTAACCTCGTACGAGGACGAGGCGCTGATTAGCGCCCAGGCCAGCGGCGCCGGACAGGACGGGGCGCTGGGGCACCTGGTGGTCGAGGAGATCGAGCGCCCGCGCGCCGGGCCGATGCGCGACATCGTCGCCACCATCGCTCCCGATCAGGACGACATCGTGCGCGCTCCGTTGGAGACCTCGCTGTGCATCCAGGGATCGCCCGGCACGGGCAAGACCGCGGTCGGGCTGCACCGCGCCGCTTATCTGCTCTTCACCTATCCCGACCAACTGCATCGCTCCGGAGTGCTGGTGATCGGCCCGAACGCAGCGTTCCTGCGCTACATCGGAGCCGTCCTCCCAGCCCTCGGTGAACTCGACGTCAGTCAGACGACGGTCGATGCGCTGACCGCTCGAGTCCCGGTGCGCGGCAATGACTCTGCCGAGGTTGCCCAACTCAAGGGAGACGAACGCTGGGCCGCCGTACTTCGACGGGCCGTCTATGGCGGGATCAGCAAGCCATCGGACTCGATCCAGATTCCGTTGAGCGGGCGCCGCTATCGGGTCCCGGTGGAACGCCTTCGCAGGTACGTCGACGACGTGCGCCGCAGCGCTGTCCCGTACGCGATCGGCCGTGAGCGGCTGGCCATGACCGTTGCCGAGGATGCCCGCCGACAGAAGGAGCAGGCCGGCGGGTCGCCCACAGATGCCGAGACCCGACGATGCGCCCGCAGTGCCCAGCTCCGGGACTGGCTGGCCGGCCTTTGGCCAGAGATCGACGCGCGCCAGACGGTACGCAGCCTGCTGACCGATCGTGACGCGCTCGCCGCTGCCAGCCGAGGGGCATGGAGCGATGCGGAGTTGTCGCTGATCGGGGCACAAGCGTTGCCGGGCAAAGCCCGAGCTGTTCCTTGGAGCGCGGCCGATGCCGTCCTGATCGACGAGGTCGAGGGATTGCTGCGCCGTACCGAACTGTTCGGGCACGTCATCCTCGACGAGGCGCAGGACCTGTCGGCCATGCAACTGCGCGCCATCGCGCGCAGAGCACAGGCCGGGTCGGTCACAGTGCTCGGCGACATCGCCCAAGGCACCAGCGCGTGGTCCACCACGGATTGGGCAACCTCGCTCGCCTCGCTGGGCAAGCCGGATGCCGTCGTACAGGTGTTGACCCGTGGCTATCGGGTACCCGGTGAGATCCTCGACGTCGCCAATCGGCTGCTTCCCGAGCTGGCGCCGCAGCTGCCTCCGGCGACCTCGGTACGGCCAGGACGAGGGTCGGTGTCCGTGCACGGCGTTGCCGACCTCGCCGATGCCCTTCCCGCCATCGTGATCGCGGTTCTGGCACAGGCGGGTTCGGTGGGCGTCATCGTCGCCGACGCCGACGCACCTCGACTAGCCCGCGCGCTGCGGACCGCGGATGTGCGGTTGGACGACCTGTCAGCTGCCGATCCCGCCGAAAGCGATGGGAAGGTCGACGGGCCACATCGGGTCACGGTTCTGCCCGCCAGCCTGGTCAAGGGACTCGAATTCGACCACGTGGTTCTTGTCGAGCCGACCGCGATCGTCGTCGCCGAAGCGCGCGGATTGCATCGGCTCTACGTCGCATTGACCCGCGCCGTCACCAGCCTGACCGTCGTACACGCCCAGGAGCTGCCGGCCCAACTCTCCCTCCGAGGTAGTGCACCGCTGACCCCGGCTGGGACGGGAAGTACCGAGGTAGGGCGCCGCTGACCTCGCCAGCCGGGATTGTCCGGGTGCCCGCGGATGTTGACCTGAACATGTCATTGACCATGGGAACCGGGCCGCTGGCCTTCGCCAACCGTGAGCGCTTCAACACAGACCTGTCGGATGCGCCCAAGCACCTGCTCTATCTGCACGATGTGCCGCCGCGAATCCGCGGCGTCCTGGCCGGCGAAACAGTGGTCGACACCAGACAGGGAAAGCTGCTGCACGAGTCGGCGATGCTGCCGCAGTGGTATCTGCCGCTGGCCGACATCCGCTCCGAACTGCTCGTCCTATCCGACACCACAACGCACTGCCCGTTCAAGGGCGACGCGTCCTACTACTCGCTGCAGGTGGGCGACCGGCTGGTCGAGGACGCGATCTGGACCTACCGCACCCCGCTGCCCGAGGCGTCCTGGCTGGAAGGGCTGGCCGGCTTCTACTTCGACCGGCTCGACACCTGGTACCAGGAGGATGACGAGGTCTTCGGGCACCCGCGCGACCCCTTCCATCGAGTGGACACCCACCACACGAGTCAGCATGTCGTCGTACGCGCGGGCGGCGAAACTGTCGCTGACAGCACCGCCGCGATCGCGTTGTTCGAGACCGGGCTGGACGCGCGCTACTACCTACCCGAAGCTGACGTCCGGACCGACCTGCTCCAGCCGAGCGAGACGACCAGCGTGTGCCCGTACAAGGGGACTGCCGGATATCGCAACCTGGCCGTCGGCGCCCAGACCATCGCCGACGCAGCCTGGTTCTATGCGTTGCCCTTCGCCGAGGCTGCCGAGGTCGGCGGCTACCTGTCCTTCGACGGAACTGGCATCGAGATCGAGGTCAGCGGCAACTGACCAGACCCCGTGATCTTGACGAAAATGTCGGTTCGAGCGGCCTTTTCCGCCCGCCAACCGACAACAACGTCAAGCTCACGGGTCGCAGCCGACCGCGAACTGCCCGCGATGCCGTACGGGATTCCGGTCACCGCGGACCCGATCGGCAACGACAGTGGACCTGGGCGGGTCGATCTTGGCCGGCGCATCCAGGATCGTCGCGGGGCGGGACAGCCACGCCACGGCCAGCACTCCGATCACGGCGATGATGGCCGCCACCGCGGTGGCCGTTCGGATGCCCGTGGTCTGAGCGCTGTCGTACAGAGCCCGGATGGCGTCCTGGCGGTCAGCAGGGACCAGGGCCAGTGCACCGGCGAGTTCTGCGCGCGCGATATTGCCGATGACCTCCGCCGACTCGCCGGCCCGGGCAGCGGCTTGTGCGGCCCGGCCGGCTGCCCATTGAGCCAGCGCTGCCAATCCGGCAATACCGAGCGCATTGCCGAGTTGCCGGGCGGTGTTCGCCGCACCGGCGGCCATCCCGCTCCGCTCCGGCGGGATGCCGGCGACTGCCGCCGCGGCCAGGGCCGGATTCGTCAGGCCGACCCCGGCTCCGCCGATCAGAAAGCCCGGTAACAACCAGACCGGCGACGTACCCGGGCCGATCGGCAACAACATGAGCAGACCGATCACGCACAGAGTCAAACCGGCGATCAACCGTAACCGGACCGATACCCGGCGAGCCAACCGCGCCGCGGTCAGGGCAACCAGAAAGGCCAGCAGCGACCAGGGCAGGAACCACAGCGCGACGCCCATCGGGCTCAGCTTCAGCACGTCCTGGATGAAGGCGCCGAACAGGACGATCAGGGACAGCATCGAGGCGGCCAGGACCGCTCCGGCGAGCAGCCCGGTGCGATAGCCGCGGCCGCGCAGCAGGGACACGTCGACCATCGGGTACCTACGGCGTCGCTGCAGGATCACGAAGCCGCCCAGCAGCGCCACCGCCGCAGCGAACAACGCGATCGCCAGGGGTGCGGCGCCGCCCGCGGAGGCCCGATTGACGGCCAGGATCAGCGCGCCGAGTCCCCCGGCCAGGGCGAGAGTGCCGACGACGTCGACCCTGGCGGCCGAGGCCGAGGAGACCGGACGACCCAGTGGCAAGCTGAGCGCTCCCGCGATCGCCGCCGCCATACCGATGGCTGCGACGATCAGGAACGCCGGACGCCAGCGACCCAACTCCACGCTCGCGGCGGCCAGCAACGGACCGACCGAGAGCCCGGCGCCGATGGCCGCTCCCCACCAGGCCATCACCCGGCCGCGCAGGTGGTCCGGAATCGAGGTGGACGCCAGGCTCAGCGAGCAGGCAAGCATGGCCGCGCCGGCGATGCCCTGGCCGACCCGCCAACCGATCAACTCACCCGCGGACCCGCTGATCGCTGAGCCGAGCGAGCACAGGGCAAAGCCCAGCGTCGACAGGATCCAGACTCGGGACCCACCGAATCGGTCGCTCAGCACACCTCCGGCCAGCAGTGCGGCACCGAGCCCGAGGGGATAACCGCCGACTGCCAATTGCAGGTCGGCGATCCCCACCCCGAGGTCGGTGCTGATCGCCGGGACCAACGGGATGGGCAGCGGGTAGGCAAGAAAGACCAGGAACGGGGCGCCAGCGACCGCAGCGGGCAGCGAGCTGCCGGTAACAACCTCGGTTCGTCTCACGAACTCAGCATAGAGGCGCTAGGTAACTCAAGTAAACCCAGCTAGAATGAGTTTCGTGGATTGGCGTGAAATGAGTTCGGGGAACTGTCCGGTCGGTCGCGGGCTTGACCTCCTGGGCAAGCCGTGGGCGCTGCTTGTCGTCCGAGATCTCATGCTCGGCATCCGTCGCTTCGAAGACCTGCACGCCAAGCTCGGCGCCTCGCGTCCCGTGCTGGCCGCCCGCCTCAGGGAGCTCGAAGCAGCCGGAGTCGTACTGAGGGTCCCGTACCAGGACGCCGGGCAGCGCAGCCGTCACGAGTACCGATTGACAGACCGCGGACGTGACCTCTACCCGGTGGTCATGGCGGTCCGCGAGTGGGGCGAGCGGCACCTGCTCGACGGCGAGGGCGCGCCGATCATCTCGGTGCACCGTGGCTGCGGCGCCCGGGTGGAGACGTCCCTGGGGTGTTCCGCCGGCCACACCGGGCTCGGCATCAAGGACACCGAGGCGATCGCCGGCCCGGGCGCTCGTCGCCGTACGGCCTGACCCGTCGCCCGTACGGCCTGACCCGCCAGCGGCTCGCGAGGGCAGCCGCGCGGTACCTTGAACGCGCCTAAATCAGGGCCGGGGCTGGCTCAGCCGGTCGACGACCCGCTCGGCCAGCTGGGTCAGCGTCGCGATCTCGTCGTCGGTCAACAGATCGACGAAGTGCTCTCGTACCGATGCGACGTGCTGCGGGGCGGCCTTGTCCAGGGTCCGCCTGCCGTCGTCTGTCAGGACGATCATGCAGCCACGGCGATCGGCCGGGTCGTCCTCGCGCGCCACCAGGCCGCGACTTTCCATCCTTGCGATGTGATGCGAGAGCCGGCTTCGTGACCACAGCATCTTGGCCGCGAGATCACGCAACTGCCAACGGTGGCCGGGCCGCTCGGACAGCGTGGACAACACGTCGTAATCCGGATCGGTGAGAGCCGAGTCGCGTACGAGATCGCGGGCCAGTTGGGCCGGCAGCACCGTCTGCATCCGACGGTAGGCGCGCCAGGCACGCTCCTCACGCTGGGTGAGCCAGTTCGTTTCCGTCATGCCGCGCATATTAGCCGAGATCGTTGACATGTCACTGACCAACAATCTAGAGTCGATGACATGTCAACGATCGGTCGGCTGCTTCAACTTCTGATCGGGTTGTGGCTGTTCGGCGTGAGCGTTGCCCTGCTCGTCCGGGCCGAGCTCGGCCTGGACCCCTGGGATGTCCTGCACCAGGGCATCGCCGAACGGACCGGTATCTCGATCGGACTCGTCGTCATCGCAACCAGCCTCGTCGTCCTGATCGCGTGGGTGCCCCTGCGGCAGCGTCCGGGGCTTGGAACGCTGGCCAACGTTGTCCTGGTGGGGCTGTCGCTCCACGCCACGCTGGCCGTCCTGCCCGCTACCACGGAACTGCCCTGGCAGCTGGCCTTTCTCGTTGTGGGCATCCTCGGCAACGGCGTCGCGACCGGTCTCTACATCGGTGCGGGTATGGGGCCCGGGCCACGTGACGGGCTGATGACCGGGCTGGCAGCCCGGGGCGTGTCGATCCGGATGGCGCGGACCGCCATCGAGATCGCCGTGCTAGGCCTGGGGTGGCTCCTGGGCGGGACGGTCGGAATCGGCACCCTTGCCTACGCGCTGGCCATCGGGCCTCTGGCGCACCTGCTCATTCCCATGTTCACCATCCCGGCTCGACCAATCCGTACGCCACAAGGAGAGCAACGTCATGAAGCTGCACGTAGTCATCGCTAGCACCCGGCCCGGCCGAGTCGGACCCGTCATCGCCGACTGGTTCGCCGACCAGGTCAGACCGGAACTCGGCTTCGATGCCGACATCATCGACCTCGCCGACGTGGGCCTTCCGCTGCTGGATGAGCCGCACCACCCGGCCGAACAGCGTTACCTTCAGCAGCACACCCGTAGCTGGAGCGCGAGCGTTACGGCCGCAGACGCCTTCGTACTCGTGATGCCCGAGTACAACGTCGGATATGCCGCACCCCTCAAGAATGCCTTGGACTACCTCTACTCCGAGTGGCACCACAAGCCGGTGGGTTTCGTCAGCTACGGCAGGACCTCGGCCGGCCTGCGTGCCGTCGAGATGATCAAGCCGGTGCTTATCTCATTGAAGATGATTCCGGTCCATCAGGCGGTCAGCATCTCGCTGCGATCAAGGCTGGATGTGGACGGCTGACTGCAGCCCGACGAGGTGATGGCCGAGGCAGCCGCCGAATTGCTGAGCGAACTCCGCGTACTCGCCGATGCGCTTGCGCCGCTGCGGGATTCCGCCGTGACCGAGGACGAGCTCATGACAGCTGTGTCCTAGAGTTGCATCGAATGGACCTGGCACAGGCGCTCGTG
Source organism: Geodermatophilaceae bacterium (assembly GCA_013814015.1). Classification (GTDB taxonomy): domain Bacteria; phylum Actinomycetota; class Actinomycetes; order Mycobacteriales; family Geodermatophilaceae; genus JACCQS01. Next base: position 7,284 of record JACCQS010000367.1, read on the forward strand.
GCGTACGCGCTTCCGGCGGCCCTGATCACGATGTTGCCCGGACCGGATACTGCGATGGTCCTCATGACGGCGGTCAAAGCGGGCCGCGCCGCCGCGGCTCGCGCCGCATTGGGGGTCGGCAGCGGTCTGCTGATCTGGGGAGCAGTTGCTGCTCTCGGGCTCGCGGCGGCGTTGCGCAGCAGCGCTGTTCTGTACGACGCGTTCCGGCTGATCTGCGCGGCCTACCTCATCTTCCTGGCGGTGCAGGCGCTGCGCTCCTCCCGTCGGCCGGAGTCGGATCCGAAGTCGGAGTCGGAGTCGGGCGATCGCGCCACCGGAAAGCGTTGGCGGCTACCCGCATTCGGCTGGGGGTATCGGCGCGCACTGTTGACCTGCGCACTCAATCCCAAGCTCGGGGTGTTCTTCGTTGTGGTGCTGCCGCAATTCGTTCCGGCCGGAGCCGCAGTAGGCCCCACCTCCATGGCTCTGGCGGCGTTGCACGCGGCCGAAGCCGTCCTGTGGTACCTGCTGCTCGGCGGCTTGGCGGGCGCGGCCAGCCACGTGCTGGCCCGACGGCGGGTACGGGTGTGGCTGGATCGGGTGACCGCCGCAGTCTTCCTCGGTTTCGGAGTGCGCTTGGCAGTTGAGGCCAGCTCCTGAGTTCTCGCAAGCAACGAGTCGATGGCTTCCACGCTCGACCGCTGGCGGCTTGTGTTTGCATGGGCAGGTGAATGCCCCGAATGCCACGGTTGAGCAGCATCCCGCTGATCCGGTACCGGCAGAGGGCGGCAACCCGACCAGGGGATCGGTCCGTACGGGGCTGCATTGGCTGGCTTGGGTGCTCGGGCTTGCGCTGCTCTGGTACGTCCTGGGCTTCGCCACGCACCTCGCCGCAGTGAACGTCTCCGGCGCACCAGACAGGGAACGGCTTGCGCTGCCGTTGTATCCGATCGGATACGGGCGACTGCTCGTGGGAGCGCTGGTGGCCAGTACCGTCGTCGGGCTGCTGGGCCGACGAGCCAGTCGGGTCTATCCGGCCGGGTTGCTGGCCGCCGGGCTGGCGTGGGTGCTTACCTACCTCGCGCTGCCCTCAGGCCCGCGGTCGGTCTTCGGCAACGACCTTCTTGTCCTGTTCGGCACGGTAGTGCTCGCCATCGCAACCCTGGTCGGCTTGAGTCTCGGAGTGTGGGGGGCGCGGCTGGCATGGCGTCGGCTGGTGGCGCTGTCGGTAGTGGCGGCGTTGGCCGGCAGCTATCTCGTTGGCTCGTTCCTGGAACTGCAGAACGCCTTCGCCGGACAGCTGGCCATCGGGGACGCTGGATCGCTGGTCAGCCGCTGGCTGACTCTGACCGTGATCTTCGCACTGGCCGTGGCCATCGGCGTCGTCGGCAAAGCGCCATGGTTGCTGCTCACCGTGGCAAGCGCGGTCATCTTGCCGGTAACTCTGGCCGTGCTGGGCTACCTGAGCCAGCTGATCGGGCCGGGCATTGCCGGCGATGTCGTCGGCCGGATCCTGGAACCTGTCCTTGATCTCCTGCCGGCCGTGCTGAAGACCGCCGACACCTGGTGGCTGCCGCTGGCGGTCGTCGCTGGCGGAGCAGTCGGCCTCCTCGTAGGACATGCGCGACGAAGCCACCAGAAACGAAAGGATCGCTCCTCGACGCAACAGCACCTGACAACCTGACCTCTGCTCGGTTCCGGGCACGGTCACGGCGAACGCGGTGCCCGCCGCGGGCCGAGTCCTGCTCGGGCAGGTCCAGGTCCGTACCGACAGCAACGTGCTGATCGGCACCGGTGACGTGATCGTCCAGAGCGTCACCCCGTAGCACTTCGGTTGGTCCACTTCGCACCGCATCCGTTCCGGATTGGCGGTGCGGAGTGGACTGCGGGGCTGCGCGGTTGTCGCTGCTGGTCTGGCCGGCTCGGCGCAACCCGTGGTCGGACGTGCCAGTATTAGTCCCAGTCCATCCCGTGACCACCGGCGATCCCGGTGGGCGGACGCCGCGCCGAGGAGACGACATTGTCTGAGGTATCCGAGCTCGCTGAGCAGGAGTTCGAGGCCAACCCGTTCGGGCCGCATCACGACCCCGTCGGGTCTGATCCGATCAAGGGCGCCGAGCAGAATCCCACAGATCAGCCGGAGCTGGTGCAGTTGCTCACCCCGGAGGGCGAGCGGGTGGAGCACCCCGACTATGCGATCGATCTCAGCGCCGAGGAGTTGCAAGCGCTCTACCGCGACCTCGCGCTCGTACGCCGGATCGATGTCGAGGCCACAGCGTTGCAGCGGCAGGGCGAACTCGGCATCTGGGCCAGCCTGCTCGGCCAGGAGGCCGCCCAGATCGGGGCCGGCCGGGCGTTGCAGCCCGACGACATGGCGTTTCCGACCTACCGTGAGCATGGCGTCGCCTGGTGCCGCGGCATCGACCCGATGTCCATCATCGGACTGTTCCGCGGCGTCGACAGCGGCGCCTGGGACCCGATCGAGACGAAGTTCAACCTCTACACGATCGTGATCGGCGCGCAGACCTTGCACGCCGTCGGGTACGCGATGGGCATGCAGCGCGACGGCGGGCAAGGCGCGTGCCTGGCCTTCTTCGGTGACGGGGCCACCAGCCAGGGCGATGTCAACGAGGCATTCATCTTCGCTGCGGTCTTCGATGCACCGGTGGTCTTCTTCTGTCAGAACAATCAGTACGCGATCAGCGAGCCGATCGAGAAGCAGACCCGGATCCCGTTGTACCGCAGGGCAAGTGGTTTCGGGTTTCCTGGCATCAGGGTTGACGGCAACGACGTCCTGGCCGTTCTTGCGGTGACCCGGCGGGCGATGGAAGCCGCCCGCAGCGGTCAGGGCCCGACGCTGATCGAGGCCTACACCTACCGGATGGGCGCACACACGACCTCCGATGACCCCAGCCGCTACCGGCTGGCAAGTGAGATGGAAGCCTGGAAGCTCAAGGATCCCAACGAGCGGCTCAAGGCCTATCTCGTACGGTCCGGCCAGGCCGATGCGGCTTTCTTCGAGGCGATCGAGGCAGAGTCCGACGAACTCGCCGCTCGAATCCGCAAGGCCACCGTGGAGATGCCCGATCCGGAGCCGGCCTCGATGTTCGACAACACCTACGCCGAGATCACTCCGGAGTTGGCAGAGCAGCGGGACACGTTCCTCGCCTATCAAGCCGGCTTCTCGGACGAGGCGAGCCACGCATGAGCAGCGTCGACGACGCACTTCTCGCCGCGGAGGAGCTATGAATACGGTGACGCTCGGCAAGGCCCTCAACATGGGTCTGCGCAAGGCGATGGAGGACGACCCCAAGGTCCTTCTGATGGGCGAGGACATCGGCAAGCTCGGTGGCGTCTTCCGGATCACCGACGGCCTGCAGAAGGACTTCGGGGAGGATCGGGTCATCGACACACCGCTCGCCGAGTCCGGAATCCTCGGTACCGCAGTGGGTTTGGCGATGCGTGGCTTCCGTCCGGTCGTGGAGATCCAGTTCGACGGCTTCGTCTATCCGGCCTACGACCAGATCGTCTGCCAGGTCGCCAAGTTGCATGCCCGCTCCCGCGGCCGGCTGCCGATGTCGATCGTCATCCGGATACCGTTCGGTGGTGGGATCGGCGCGGTCGAGCACCACAGCGAGTCGCCCGAGGCCTACTTCGCGCACACCGCCGGGCTGAAGGTCGTCGCCTGTTCCAACCCGGTCGATGCCTACTGGATGATCCAGCAGGCCATCGCTCATCCGGACCCGATCGTCTTCTTCGAGCCAAAACGGCGCTATTGGGAAAAGGCCGAACTCGATCCCGACGCGACTCCGGAGCCGTTGTTCGCCTCGCGGCTGGTCCGCGAGGGCAGCCAGGTCACCGTGTTGGCCTATGGGCCGATGGTCAAGACCGCCCTGCAGGCCGCCTCGGCGGCCGAGGAGGAGGGGATCAGCGTCGAAGTCCTCGACCTGCGGACAGTCTCTCCGCTGGACATGGGCCCGGTGCTGGACTCGGTCCGGCGTACGGGACGGTGCGTCGTCGTGCACGAGGCGCCGTCCAACCTCGGGCTGGGCGCCGAACTGTCGGCTCGGATCACCGAGGCATGTTTCTACGACCTCGAGGCGCCAGTCCTGCGGGTCGGCGGCTACGACACCCCCTACCCGCCGAGCAAGCTCGAAGAGGATTACTTGCCCGACCTCGACCGGGTGCTGGAAGCCGTCGACCGCTCACTGGCCTTCTGAGCTGACCACCTCTCTGGAGGTTCCGTCAAAACCGCCAGACCTGAGTCGAGCCCGACGCCCGCGCTGTGGTGGTTTCCGTCAAAACCGCCAGTTATGAGTCGAGGCCGTCCAGGGTGGCCGCGGTGACCAGGCCGTAGGCCAGGTGCGGGACGACGTCCGCGGCCCAGTCCTGCGGCGACCAGGTGCGCGGGTCGCTGATGCCCAGCGCCGTCATCGGACCATTGGCGCCCACCAGAGCGAGGACGGTCGCGGCCACAGCGCCGAGGGCGACCGGCGGGCGCCAGCCCAATGCCCGGCTGAGCCCGAGCAGTGCGCCGATCCCCACGCCGGTGGTGATCCCGCTCAGCGTGCCCAGCCCGGCGACCCGGTTGTCCCGCTCCTCGCCCTCGCCGGGGATGTCGATGTGGCTGATCTCGGCCAGCTTCTCGACGGTGTCCTCCGGGGTACTGCTCGTCGGACGGGCCCGAACGGTCATGTCGAGGTAGGTGGTCGCATTGAGCGCCGTCGTGCCAGCGGCACCCGCGGCGGCTCCTTTGAGGATCGACATCAGCATCGTGCCAGGATAGTTACTCTGGCTGAGCTCCCGCCCGGCGATCCCGGCGGCGGGCGGGTTGCCCGGGTCAGGCCCGACAGATCAGACCGATTGACGGCTTCGCGGAAGGGACCAGCATGGCGCTCAAGCAGTTCAGACTTCCGGACGTGGGGGAGGGCCTGACCGAGGGTGAGATCCTGCAATGGCTGGTCGCCGCCGGGGAAACGGTCGTGGTCAACCAGCCGATCGTCGAGGTCGAGACCGCCAAGGCCGCAGTCGAACTGCCCTGCCCGTACGCCGGTGTGGTGACCGAGCTGCTGTACGAGCCGGGGTCCACTGTGGACGTCGGTGCGCCGATCATCACGATCGAGACCGAGCCGGGAAGCCAGGCCGCGTCAACTCCGCAGCCACCCGCCGAGGTCACCGCACCCGGAGACGTGGGTCCAGGCGGGCTGCCGCCGTCGGAGGAGACCCTGGCCGAGGTCCACGTCGCCGGCGAGGACGAGGCCGTCGAACCCGGCCTGATCGGCGGTCCTGCGCCGGGTGGGCGTACCGCGGTCCTGGTCGGGTACGGCCCCAGGA
>JACCQS010000371.1 GCA_013814015.1 Geodermatophilaceae bacterium
GCGCCTTGGCCGTACAGCTGGACGACGAGTTGTACGCGATCACCTCCGGCGGTGGAGTCATCCGTACGCCGGTCAAGGGGGTCCGGCACAACAAGGACCGGGCCACGATGGGCGTCAAGCTGATGAACCTCGGCGAGGAAGTAACGATCGTGGCGATCGCCCGGGTCACCGAGGACGAAACCGGCGGAGACCTCCCCGCTAGCTGACTACCCGGCCCGGCCCAAGTTGATCATCGGAACTAGACCAGTTTATCCGCTGGTTTCCACCCGCAAACCCGCATCATTCCGATGATCAACTTTGGGCACGGCGCTCGCGCCAGGTCGCGACGACGGTGTCCGGGTCCAGCGGCATCACGGTGATCGGTGGACCGGAGATGCCGGTCCGGATAGCGGCGCTGATTCGAGCGTTCAGGTCGTCGACGAGTCGGCGCACCTCTGCTTCGCTGCGCAGGGCCGCGGCTCGATCGTCGATCTCCTCGACATCCTTGCGCAGGGCCAATGACGGCGGGATGAAGGTGAGTTTCTCGCGGCGCAGCTTGGCCTTGACCCACCAGAGTTCGTCGTCCGGCTGTCCGGCGCCCGGGATCGGCTTACCCGTACCAGGCAGATCGGAGAACGCCCCGCGGTCCTCGGCTTCACGGATGGCCTTGTCCACCCAGGACTCGAAGCTCATCCCGGCCGGCTTGCGCTCGGTCACGACGTGCGGCACCTCCTTGTGAAACCTTTCACAAGAAGCATGCCAGCCTCTCGGGGGCAGCGTCAACGCCCCCGTACCGATCACCGTTGTGCGCACAACGGCGAGATTCGGGCGCCCCGCGCGACCGTTATGCGCACAACGGCGACGGGGTGGCGCGCTGGCTACTCCGCGGTCGGGGTTTCCTCGTGGCCGCGAACCCGGTTGCGTTGCTCGGGATAGCGCAGCGACTCGAACCCGACCAGCGCCGCGACCAACGCGGTGAGCACAGCCAGGGTCACCAGTGACGGGAGCGAGGCGACCGCGGGCATGGCGGCAAGGAGCACCAACACCGCCACCAGACGCGGCCACTCCACGACCCCGGTCGTTCGCAGCCGGAAACCGGTGTGGGCGAGCAGGAAAAGGGCGACCCCGCCGTACAACGCGATCAGCGGTACGCCGTACAGCGGGTCGACCCACGAGTGCCCGTCGTCGCCACCGACGTATCCGAGGACCTTCTTCAGCCCGAGGGACAGCAGGATGATCCCGGCGATCATCGGGAGATGCAGGTAGCTGTAGCCGTCCCGCGCCAGCCGCGCCCTCCTCTCGCCTTCGGCGGCGGCAAGGGCATGCTCGCTGTCCAGAGCGGCGACGTCGAAGTAGGCCCACCAGAGGCCGGCCGACAGCGCCAGCCCGAGCGCCGACGCGAACACGATCGGCCAGGAGATCGGTAGCTCGGTCACCCCGATCCCGATCGACACGATCGATTCGCCGAGCGCCACAATGATGATCAGCCCGTGCCGCTCGGCGAAGTGCCCCGCCGAGTTGACCCGCCAACCGCTGGCACCGGCCAACATCGTGCCGAGATAGTCGGCCACCAGCGCGGTCGCCCACATGGCGGTCTGCGCCGGGCCGTCGAGCTGCGAGGCGATCAGCAGGAACGAGGTACCCAGGATCACCGACGGGGCGAAGCGCAGGACCTGACGCCGCAGCGCCGGGTCGTTCCGGCTGATCGCCAGGAACAACAGCAGATGTGCCACCCGTACGACGAAATAGCCGGCGGCGAAGACCACCGGGCCGGGCAGGCCGCCGGGCAGATCGTCGAAGGACTCCGGAATGGTCAACGCCAGGACGAACATCGCCGCCATCGCACCGAACATCGCGAGCCGGATGACTCCCTCATCGGCACGGACGACGTTGCCCAGCCAGGCGTAGCCGACCCAGCACCACCACAGCACCGACAGGATCAGCATCCCGCGCAGGACACCCACCGCACTGGGCTGGGCGGCCATCAGCGCAGTCACCTGGGTCAGCGCGAAGACGAAGACCAGGTCGAAGAAGAGCTCCAGCGGGGTCACGGTCGCCCGTTCGGTGACGGCGTGCATCCGGGCCCGGCCGGTGCCCCCTCCGGCGGTTGTGGTCACGGTCGGAACCTACCTCCGCCGGCGGGCATCGGCGTACGCCCAGCGTGAACAAGCCGATCGCCCGTACGACGCCCGTTGACCACACCCGGCGAACGGCCGGTGACCCGCTTGAACGCCCGGGCGAAGGCGGCATCGGAGCGGTACCCGAGCCTGCCGGCCAGTTCGGCGATGGTGGCCCCGTCGTCCTGGAGCGCTCCGAGGGCCACGTTCATCCGCCAGCGGGTGACGTAGCGCATCGCGGGCTCGCCGACGAGTTCGGTGAACCGGGCCGCGAAAGCGGAGCGCGACATCGCCAGTTCATCGGCCAGCGCGGCCACCGTCCACTCCCTGGCCGGGTCGCGGTGGATCAGCGAGATGGCACGGCCGATCTGCGGGACGTCCAGTGCGCCGAGCCAGCCGGTCTGTGCGGCCGGGTCGGTCTCGATCCAGGTGCGGATCGCCTGGATCACCAGGATGTCGGCCAGCCGGGTTATCACGGCCTCACCGCCCGGCCGCAGCTCTTTCGCCTCCGCGGCAAGCAACGCGAGGGTGCTGTGGATCCGATCCGGGTACGGGGAAGCAGCCGCCTCGATGTGGATGATCGCCGGGAGTATCTCGACCAGGTTGCGCGCGGCGGGATGGTCGAAGCGGACAGCCCCGCAGATCAGGCTCGTTCGCGTGCCGCCGCCGCCGTAGCGCAGGATCTCGTAGAGGTCGCTGACGGACTCGCGTTCCAGCTCCAGGATGCCAGGGGCGGGCGCGTTCGGCTCACTACGCAGCACGTGACCCGCTCCGCGAGGAACCAGCGCCAGGTCTCCGGGCGCCAGCCTTCGGGGCGCGCCGACATCGGCGGCAGCGGCGGCAGCGGCTTGGTCGGCTGACCGGTCGGCAGAGCTGGGGTGCGACACCGCGTCGGCCTCGAGCCAGGCAGCGCCGGACGTGATCACATGGAACCACAGGTAGCCGGGCATCGGCGGCAGCGTGAGACCCCAGGGCGCACTCAGTTCGGAGCGGCAGTAGAACGCGCCACTCATCCGCAGGAAGTGCAACGCCTCGCCCAGCGGATCCGCGAGTCGATCGATCAGCCGGCACAACACCATTCTGGTGACCGGCGGGACCGGCAAGACGGGGCGGCGGGTCGCCGACCGCCTGCACGGACGGGGGCTGCCGGTGCGAGTCGGTTCACGGTCGGGAGAAC
>JACCQS010000374.1 GCA_013814015.1 Geodermatophilaceae bacterium
AGCCGGACCCACGCGACAAGATCGCCCGCTATGCCGGCATCGCTCGTACGCTCGGCGATCGGCTGGGGCCGGTGCTCGCGGTGCTGCTCGCCTCTCGAGGGAGCGACCCCGAACTCGAGGACTTCGCTCGCACCATCGACGCCGAACGGCTCAGCGGTGCGACCTGGTGTGGACTCTGATCTCGCCCGCGGTGTACCTCATGTTGCAAGAGCGCGGCTGGAACTCAGAACAGTACGAACGGTGGCTTTTCCGGAGCCCTCGCCGACGCGCTGCTGTCAGCCCCGCCCAGTTGATCAGCTGTCGGCGCTGGCGCGGCGCGCCGACCTGGCCCTTTCGTGTGGGTCGAGGTGGACCTTGCGCAGTCGGAGATGCTTCGGGGTGACCTCGACGCACTCCTCGGGGGAGATGAAGCCCAGCGCCTGCTCCAGGGAGAGCAGCCGCGGAGCTGACAGCTTGACCGTCTCATCGCCGGCTGACTGCCGCATGTTCGTGAGTTTCTTCTCCTTGGCGACGTTGACGTCCATGTCGCCGACGCGGCTGTTCTCTCCGACGATCATCCCCTGGTAGACCTCTGTTCCGGGGCTGACCATCAGCACCGCGCGGTCCTGCAGGTTCATCATCGCGAAGGTCGTCGCCGGACCGCTGCGGTCGCCGACCAGGGAGCCGGTGTTGCGCAGGTTGATCTCGCCGAACCATGGTTCGAAGCCCTCGAAGACCTGGCTGAGTACGCCGGTGCCGCGGGTGTTGGTGAGAAACTCGTTACGGAACCCGATCAGACCGCGGGCCGGGACCAGGTAGTCCAGGCGTACCCAGCCCAGGCCGTGGTTGACCATGTTGGTCATCCGGCCCTTGCGCCCGGCCAGCAGCTGGGTGACCGCACCCAGGTGGGGTTCCGGGACGTCGATCGTGACCCGCTCGACGGGTTCGTGGCGCCGGCCGTCGATCTCCCGGGTGACCACCTGGGGCTTGCCGACGGTGAGCTCGAAACCCTCGCGGCGCATCTGCTCGATCAGGATCGCCAGCTGCAATTCGCCGCGGGCCTGTACCTCCCAGGCATCGGGCCGGTCGGTCGGCTCGACCCGGAGACTGACGTTGCCGACGAGTTCGGAGTCCAACCGGTTCTTGACCTGCCGCGCAGTGAGCTTCTTGCCGTCCCGCCCGGCCAGTGGCGAGGTGTTGATGCCGATCGTCATGGACAGGGCGGGCTCGTCCACTGTGATCAGCGGTAGCGGATGCGGGTTCTCGGGATCGGCCAGGGTTTCGCCGATGGTGATGTCGGCGATCCCAGCAACGGCCACGATGTCGCCCTGGCGGGCCTGCTCCACCGGAACGCGGGTCAGTTGCTGGGTGAGAAAGAGTTCGGAGATCTTGACCCGCTCGATGCTGCCATCGACCCGGCACCAAGCGGCCGCCTGCCCCTTGCTGATGGTGCCCTCGATGATGCGGCACAACGCCAGCCGTCCGACGTAGGGATTGGCGTCGAGGTTGGTCACCCAAGCCTGCAGCGGCGCGCCCGGCGTGTAGGACGGCGGCGGAATGGTGTCGAGCACCGTCTGGCACAGCGCCGACAGATCCGTACCCGTTTCGGCCATGTCCAGGGTAGCGGTGCCCTCGCGGCCCGAGCAGTAGACGATCGGGAAGTCCAGCTGATCATCGGTCGCGTCGAGATCCATGAACAGCTCGTAGACGTCGTCCACGATCGCTGTCACTCGGGCATCGGGTCGGTCGATCTTGTTCACCGCCAGGATGACCGGCAGATCACGCTCCAGGGCCTTGCGCAGGACGAACCGGGTCTGCGGAAGCGGCCCTTCCGCGGCATCGACCAACAGCACGATCCCGTCGACCATGGTCAGCGCGCGCTCGACCTCACCCCCGAAGTCAGCATGCCCTGGCGTGTCGACGATGTTCAGCGTCGTGCCATGCCAGACCAAGGAGGTGTTCTTGGCCAGGATCGTGATGCCCTTCTCGCGCTCCAGGTCTCCGGAATCCATGACCCGGTCGGTGAGCTCCTGGTTGGCGCGGAAGGCGCCGGATTGGCGTAACAGCGCGTCAACGAGGGTGGTCTTGCCGTGGTCCACGTGCGCGACGATGGCCAGGTTGCGCAGGTCGGAGCGCACCGCCGTGGACCTACCGTCGGTGGACGTGTCTGAGTGGTCCGTGGCCAGCACGGAAGAGGCTGTGTTCATGGGATATAAGCAATGATACCCAGATCGCCTGAACAGCGAGTTGATCACTGCCTCGGGGTTATCTCACCCATCTGGCCCCAGCCGTCTTGTGCGACCTCGACGTTGACGATGTCTGGCTTTCGCGCAACCACGTCAGGCATCCACGCCATCGCGGCCTTGAAATGCTCGGAATCCACGTGAGCCGTGCCCGCTTCGGCATCCCGGAAAGCTTCGACGAGGACGAACTGATCCGGGTTGTCGACGCTTCGGGACCACTCGAAGAAGTTGTTGCCTTCTTCGGCTCTGGTGGCCTCGGTGAAATCCTGCACGAGCGAAAGCCACTCCGCGGTCCGATCCGGACGGACGGTGAATTTTACGACGATGAAGATCATCAGCGCAGCCTAGGCGGCGATGAGTGAGTCGACGGCCTTGAGGATCGGGGCCTCGGCCCGTCGCTGGGCGGCCATCAGATCGGAGCCGTCGACCGGGATGCGGAGATCGTCGCTGGTTTCGGAGAGGAGGTCGGCCAGTTCCAGGTCCAGCGCATCGCAGATCGAGGAGAGCAGTTCCGAGGAGGCTTCCTTCTGCCCGCGTTCGATCTCGGACAGGTACCCCAGGCTGACCCGGGCACTGCCGGAGACATCACGCAAGGTACGGCGCTGACCTTCTCGATGTGAGCGCAACCGACGGCCCAGGGCTGTCCTCATCAACGTCACTTCTCCGATTCCCCCTGCCTGCCTTACCCCAGCCAGTCACCGGGCCGGGCTTTGCCTGGCCGCCCGCGGCCTGAGAGTGCGCCCGAGACTACCTCGTTCGACCCACCGACAATGTCAGACCACACAGCGTTTGCTCAGGGCGTAACGTCCGCGGCCCCCTCCGGCATTCCGGGCTCTCGGTGGGCTGTGACAACTGTGACCAGGAGACCCAGAGCGGCCGACACCGCTGCCTCCCGGATCTCGGTCCGGGAGCCGGCCAGATCTGCGCGGGTCACCTCGCTCACATGGTCCCCCGCGACCGCCAGAAACACCGTGCCGACCGGGTGCTCGCCCACGGGTTCAGGGCCGGCCACACCGGTGATCCCAATCCCGAGATCCGCATCCAGTCGATGCCGAGCGCCCCGGGCCAATGCGGATGCCACGGCGGCGCTCACCGGGCTCTGCACGTCCAGCAGTGGTTGCGGTACATCGGCCAACGCGGTTTTGAGATCGGTGGAATACACGACCAGCCCGCCGCGAAAGGTGGCACTCGAGCCCGCAGTCATGGTCAGGGCCGCACTGAGCAGTCCTCCGGTCAGCGACTCGGCCACCGCGACCGTCAGCCCCCGGTCAAGCAACAGCCGGTGGACCGAAGCCGGATCCGGCACCCCGTTCAGGTCGCCTCGTGCGAGCGCTCGGCACGGGCACGTGCGGCGCGCTGCATCGCTCGCGCGCTGGTCCGGCGAAGCCGCAACGCCCGTACGACGTAGTCGATCCCGGTCACGACGGTCAGGACCAAGGCGGCGGCCATTCCCCACCACCGGATGGTCCCGAGTGCCCCGGACAACGGAAGGACGTAGAGCCCGATAGCAGCCGCTTGGACGACGGTCTTGAGCTTGCCGCCGCGGCTGGCCGCGATCACACCGTGCCGGATGACCCAGAATCTGAGCACGGTGACGGCGATCTCGCGGAACACGATCACGACCGTCACCCACCAAGGCAGGAGATCGAGCAGGGACAGGGCGACCAGCGCCGTACCGATCAGCGCCTTGTCGGCGATCGGATCGGCGACCTTTCCGAATTCTGTGATCAGGTTGCGCTGCCGGGCGATCACTCCATCGAAGCGGTCGGTGATGACCGCGACAGCGAAAACCAGCGCGGCGATCAGCCGCATCGTCGAATCCTGGCCATCGCCGGTAAGTAGTAGGACGGCGAAGACCGGAACCAGCGCCAGCCGCAGAACCGTCAGGCCATTGGCGAGATTGAGGATCCGTACCGGATCGGGAGCCGAGGCAGCCGGATCGGGAACGACGTTGCTCATGGTGTCGCGCTCAGGTCGATCCCGGTGCTGTCTACGACCGTGGCCAGCAGCAGATCGCCGAGCGCGTACGTCAGTGCCCCGACCGGAGCGGTCAACAAGGTCTGACCGTCGACGTCCGGGGCCTGATGCGCGGCCGTACCCCAAGCCGCCCGATCGTCCATGCCGTCGTCGTCATGGTCCTCGCTGCCGACGCCGTGGATCAGTACCTCGACGAGGGTTCCGATCCGGTCCTCGGCTCGCTGGGCCGAGAGTTCGTCGACCCGCGCCGCCAGCCGGCGCACTCGTTCCTCGATGACGGGCTCGGGCAGTTTGCCCTGATATGTCGCGGCCTCGGTGCCCTCTTCGTCGGAGTACCCGAAGACGCCGATGGCATCCATCCGGGCCTCGTCCAGGAATCCCTCGAGCTCCTCGACATCTGCCTCGGTCTCCCCCGGGAAGCCGACGATGACGTTGGTGCGGACGCCGACCTCAGGGTTGATCGTCCGGATCGCGGCCAGCAACTCGAGGAAGCGCTCGGAGGAACCGAACCGCCGCATCCGCCGCAGCACGTTCGGGGCGGAATGCTGGAAGGACAGGTCGAAGTAGGGCGCGACGTTCGGCGTCGACGCGATGACCTCGATCAGGCCTGGCCGGACCTCGGCCGGCTGCAGGTAGTTCACCCTGATTCGCTCGATGCCGTCCACGGCGGCGAGATCGGGAAGCAGCTTCTCCAGCGCCTGAAGGTCGCCGAAGTCCTTGCCGTACGAGGTCGAGTTCTCGCTGACCAGGATGACTTCCCGCACGCCGGTCCCGAGAAGCCACCTCGCCTCGGCGAGGACCTCCGCCGGCGTACGGGAGACGAACCGCCCACGGAAGCTCGGGATCGCGCAGAAGCTGCATCGACGGTCACAGCCGCTGGCCAGCTTGATCGAAGCCGACGGGCCGGTGGTCAGCCGACGACGGCGCAGCCAGTCGTGCCCGGGCGGAACCACATCCGGCGCCCGGTCGACCGGAGCGATCGGCAGGAGGTGGCGACGGTCTGCGGGGGTGTGCGCAGTCAGCTTGCGGCCGTTCAGGACATCGTCGACCCGGTCGCCGATGCTCGGATAGTCGTCGAAGGACAAAACGGTGGCTTCAGGCAATTCTATGGCCAGCTCCGAACCGTAGCGCTGGGCCATGCAGCCCACGGCGATCACCTTGGCGTTGCCGTCGCCGGCGGCGAGCAGCGCTTCCACCGACTCCCGTTTGGCGGCGTCGACGAACCCGCAGGTGTTCACCAGAATCGCGTCGGCATGTTCGGCGTCGGTGGAGACTCGGTAGCCGTCGGCCTGTAGTCGACCGGCGAGTTCCTCGGCATCTACGTCGTTACGGGCACAGCCAAGAGTGATCAGCGCGATCTCTGCCCCGCGGCCAGAGGTCGGCGCGGGTTGTTGGGTCACGACGCGAGACTACTAGCGCACCGAGCATCCCGACCGGCCCTCGGTCGGGCCGGGCGGCCTGCCTCAGACCCGCAGAGCGTCGAGGATTCCGTCGAGTTCCTCGGGCTTGATGAGCACGTCACGTGCCTTGGAACCTTCCGAGGCCCCGACGATTCCTCGGCTTTCCATCAGGTCCATCAGCCGGCCGGCCTTGGCGAAGCCGACCCGCAATTTGCGTTGCAGCATCGAGGTCGAGCCGAACTGCGTGGTGACGACCAGTTCGATCGCCTGGCAGAGCAGGTCGAGATCGTTGCCGATGTCCTCGTCCACCTCTTTCTTGCTGGCCGCAGTGACGGTGACAACGTCCTCGCGGTAGGCCGGCTCAGCCTGCTTCTTGCAGTGCGCCACGATCGCCTCGATCTCGGCGTCCCCGACGAAGGCCCCTTGGACGCGTACCGGCTTTCCGGCCCCGACGGGCAGAAAGAGCGCGTCCCCCATCCCGATCAGCTTCTCCGCGCCGGGCTGGTCGAGGATGACCCGTGAGTCTGTCAGGCTCGACGTGGAAAAGGCCAGCCGGCTCGGTACGTTCGCCTTGATCAGGCCAGTCACCACGTCCACGCTTGGCCGCTGGGTGGCCAGAACCAGGTGGATGCCGGCGGCGCGGGCTTTCTGGGTGATCCGCACGATGCAGTCCTCGACATCACGCGGGGCGACCATCATCAGGTCGGCCAGTTCGTCGATCACGCACAGGATGTATGGGTACGGGGTGTAGACGCGCTCACTGCCGGGAGGCGCGGTGATCTTGCCGCTGACCACCCGGCGGTTGAACTCGTCGATGTGCCGTACGCCGGAAGCGCGCATGTCGAGATAGCGCTGCTCCATCTCCTCGACCAGCCAGACCAGCGAGGTCGCAGCCTTCTTCGGATCGGTGATGATCGGTGTGATCAGATGCGGCACACCGTCATAGGGCGTCAGCTCGACCATTTTGGGGTCGATCAGGATCATCCGCATCTGGTCCGGGGTGGCCCGCAGCAGCAGCGAGGCGAGAAGCGCGTTGATGAAACTAGACTTCCCCGCGCCGGTCGCACCGGCCACGAGCAGGTGCGGCATCTTCGCGAGGTTCGCACAGACATAGCCGCCCTCGATGTCCTTGCCCAGCCCGACGAGCAGCGGATGATGGTCATGGACGGCGGCCGACGAACGCAGGACGTCGCCGAGGCTGACGATCTCGCGGTCCACGTTGGGCACCTCGATCCCGACCGCGGACTTGCCGGGGATCGGAGCGAGGATGCGGATGTTGTCGTTGGCCACGGCGTAGGCGATGTTGCGGGCCAGGTTCGTGATCCGCTCCACCTTGACCGCCGGGCCGAGCTCGACCTCGTAGCGGGTGACGGTGGGCCCGCGCATGAAGCCGGTGACCGCGGCGTCGACGGTGAACTGGTCCAGGACGCTGGTGATCGCGGCGATGGTCGCGTCGTTGGCCGAACTCCGGGCCTTGTGCGGCGTGCCCGGCTTGAGCATGTTCGCCGGGGGCAACCGGTAGTTCCCGTCCACCGTGTTGATCGCCAGCTGTTCGGGCTTGGTGATCGGAAGCTCGGTCACGGCCTCGGTGTCCTGGATGTCCGGACTGGACCCATGCGCGGCGGGTGCGTCCGGCGAGTCTGCCTGGACCGCTCGCCGATTGCGCGACGGTCGGCGCAGGCGGACCTTGGCCAGCGTTTGCGCGACCGAGGCCTCGTCGCTCCCGTCAGCCACCCCCGACGTCGTGTCGCCTTCGGTGGCTGCCGGGTCGGGACGACGCAGCAGCTTGGCCCAGAGTGACTTGCTCCGTGTGGCGATCTGGTGAACCGGGGTCGCTGTCACCACGAGGAGTCCGAAGAGTCCCAACAACACGAGCAGGATGGTTCCGACCACAGGGCCGAGTCCGCTGACGAACGGACCGGCGGCGACCGCGCCGATCGCGCCGGCTCCGTCGACCCGTCCGCCGGGGGTCGTGGGCTGCCCGGAGAAGACATGGGCGATCCCTAGTACCGCAACCACGATGCAGACCCAGCCGATGGACAACCGGCCGCGGCTGTCCGGACGCGGACAGTGGCGCAGCAGCCGGACAGCGACGAACAGCAACAGGACCGGCACGACCAGAATTACCACGCCGATGCCCGCCCGCCCGAAACTGGCCAGTCCCGCCCCGATCGGACCCGTGTCGTCGGTCCAGACACCGACTCCGAGGATGACAGCCAAGCCGACGACGGCCAGTCCGACGCCGTCACGGCGGTGGGCCGGATCGAGAACGCTCTCGTCCTCCGGATGGCGTCCGACAGCTCGTACCGCCCCGCCCACGGCGCGAGCGAGCAGGGTCCAGGCGGCGGTCGCCCCCTTGGCCAGGGCTCTGCCCAGACCTACCGACTGGCGGTTTCGCGCGTTGTTGCCTCGTGGCGACCTGCGGGCCGCAGACTTGCCCGCCGGCGGCTTGCGCGCCGGAGACTTGCGGGCTGATGCTTTGCCGACGCCGGGACTGCGGGCTGCCGTGCTTCCCGTTCCCGCCTGAGCGGAGGTAGACCGACGGGATGGGGGCGGCTGCTCTGTGCCCGCGCGAGACCGGGCCGTCGCGGGGGAGCGCGTGGGCATGCTGCACGCTAGCGCGACCGGTGGGGTCTGTGTGACAGGTGGGACAGCGTGTCTCTGTGCAGTCGGGGAGTTGGCATGTACGTAGCCAGTTATCCGCTGCCGAGGTCTTCGGCGCTACGGTCGGGCGATGATCACTGACCGGCAGCGCAAACCCGACATCGGGGCCGCCTTCTTCGATGTTGACCTGCGGGTAGGCCGGGTCGTCGCCGTCACGGATTTTCCCGAAGCACGGGCGCCTGCCTGGAAGCTGACCGTCGACTTCGGACCAGATGTCGGTCAGCTCCGGACGTCCGCCCAGATCACGAACTACTCGGAGGAGGAGTTGGTCGGTCGTCTCGTCGTGGGTGCAATCAACCTGGGGCCCAAGCGCATTGCCGGGTTCCGGTCGGAGTTTCTCGTCCTCGGTGGTCTCGATGCGGCTGGGAGTGTGCATCTGCTCTCGGTCGCGGGTGTCGAACCTGGAGCGGCCGTCGCGTAGGTGGCAGCGCTACCGCCGGGCTTACAAGTGGGGGTCGGTGACAGACGAACAGCTCCCGTGGGCGCGGTCCTCGGTGATCTGCTCGAGGACGACCTGCGCGTCGACGCCGGCCTCGGCGAGCAGCCCAAGCCACAGCTCGCGCCCGAACACGCCCGTGGTGTGATTCTCGTGCACGACATGGACCGACCCAGCCGCCTCACGGAGGAGGAATGCGTACTCGGTCAGGACCAGGTCGTCGCTCGGATCGGGATCCGATGTCCAGTCGAGAAATCGCACGCCGCGCCCGTCAGCACCGTCCGTGCCGCCGGAGTCGCTGCTCGCCACGAAGGTCTCAGCGGTGTCGTCGGGAACGAACAGCGCGATGCCGCCGGGTCGGCAGTGCAGGTACGCCGTCCCGATGGCCCGTCGCAGGTCCTCCTCGCTGGTCATGTAATCCACCGCATCGTGGACGCACCATCGAAGCTGCGGTCCAGCAGGAGGGTGCGCATGTCCCCCTGATGGTGCTCGCACTCGGGATTGAGTACTCGCGAGACCTCCAGCATCTGCTCGCAGAGGTCGACGAGGGTCAGAGCGAAATGTGCTTTGAGGTGCACGGCGTTGTGGCCGCCACCGCTGCCCAGTTCCAGCACCTCACGTACGGGTATCGAGGCTGAACTGAGCACTGTGGCCGCTTGAGCGGCCTCCTCGGCGTACTCCTGCGAAAGGCCAGCCTCACGCTCTATCTGATCGACGGCTTCGAGAAGTACGGGGATCTGCTCGATCGCCTCGGAAAGCACTCGACAGGCAAGGCCTGCCTCTACATCAAGCGGATGTCCGACATCGACCGCGACGTACTACAAGAGATGGTCACCCGCTCGTACGCGCACACCAGCGGGGTTCAAGCGGCCGGCGGAAAGCCGGAGTGACCGAGAAATCCAGGCATGGACGATGACCGGTCGACACATCCCGGTCGTGGTGCTCGAGCGCGTCCGGGGCTAGGTGGGCTCGGTCAGCCGGGTAGCTCGAATCGTGCCCGTTCCCCCTCGGGTACGAGGTCCACGTACTCAGGGTGCCGCTGTAGGTAGGCCTGCACGAACGGGCAGACCGGCAACATGGCAAGCCTTGAGTCGCGCACCGTACCCAGCGCGCGCTTCACCAGGACCGAGACCACACCCTTGCCCTCGAAGGCGTCCTCGACCTGGGTATGGATCAAGCTGATCCGGCCGTCGCGGATCCGGTAGTCGATGAACCCGGCCAGGGCACCGTCGGTGTGCGCTTCGTACCGATGCACCTCGGAGTTGTCGGTGACGTCGATCTGCACGCTCAGACCTCGAGTACCGTCGGGATGATCATCGGTCGGCGCCGGTAGGTGTCGGACACCCACTTGCCGACCGTACGTCGGATCACCTGGGAGAGCCGGTGGCTGTCGCTGTCCCCCGTCGCCAGGGCCGACTTCAGGTCGGTCTCGAGCATCGGCACGACCGCCGCGAAGGGCGCCTCGGCGTCGGAGAAGCCACGGGCTGAGATGTGGATCGGGCGCACGATGGTGCCGGTGGAGAACTCCACGACGATGGTGACCGCGACGAACCCCTCCTCCCCAAGGATCCGGCGATGCTGCAGCGACTCGTCGCCGACGTCGCCCACGGCGTTGCCATCGACGTACACATGGCCGCAGGGCACCCGGCCCACGACTGTGGCCAACCCGTTGACCAGGTCCACCACCACGCCGTCCTCGATGAGCAGGATCCGTTCCGCCGGGATACCGGTGTTCTCGGCGATCTTGCCGTGCGCGCGCAGGTGTCGCCACTCACCGTGCACCGGCATGAGGTGTCGCGGACGGGCAATGTTGAGCAGCAGGGTGAGCTCCCCGGCCGGGGCGTGGCCGGAGACATGCACCTTGGCCACGTCCTTGTAGACCACGATCACGCCGACCCGGGAAAGAGCATTGATGATCTTGAAGATCCCGGTCTCGTTCCCCGGGATCATGCTGGAGGCCAGGATCACGGTGTCGCCGGCGACCACGTTCACCTGGTGATGGCTGCCCCCGGCCATCCGCGACAGTGCGGACATCGGTTCGCCCTGTGACCCGGTGCTGACGAAGACGACCCGCTCGGGGGCCAAGGCTGCGGCCTGCTCCATGTCCACCATGAGGTCGCGCGGGATGTGCAGCAACCCAAGGTCACGGGCCACACCCATGTTGCGGACCATCGAGCGGCCGACGAAGGTGACCTTGCGACCGTGCTTGGCCGCGGCATCGAGAACCCGCTGGACCCGATGCACGTGTGAGGCGAAGCAGGCGACGATGACCCGTTGACCCGCCCTGCCGATCACGTCCTCGAGGACCGGGCCGATGTCGCGCTCAGAGGTGACGAAGCCGGGGATCTCGGCGTTCGTCGAGTCTGAGAGCAGCAGATCGATGCCCTGCTCGGCGAGGCGGGCGAAGGTGCCGAGATCGGTCAGCCTCCCGTCCAGGGGCAGCTGGTCCATCTTGAAGTCACCGGTGTGCACGACCAGCCCGGCCGGCGTCCGGATCGCCACCGCCAAGGCATCCGGGATCGAGTGGTTGACCGCGATGAACTCGCACTCGAAGGGCCCGTAACTGCGGATCTCCTCCTCGGCGACCAACTCGGTGACCGGTTTGATCCGGTGCTCACGCAGCTTCGCCTCGATCAGCGCGAGGGTCAGCCGCGATCCGACCAGCGGAACGTCCTCGCGGAGTCGGAGCAGATACGGGATCGCCCCGATGTGGTCCTCGTGCCCGTGCGTCAGTACGACGGCGGCGATGTCGTCGAGACGGTGCTCGATGCTGGCGAAGTCGGGCAGGATCAGGTCGATCCCCGGCTGATCGCTTTCCGGGAACAGCACGCCGCAATCGACGACGAGCAGCTTCCCGTCGAACTCGAAGACGGTCATATTGCGCCCGATGGCGCCCAGGCCTCCCAGCGGGAAGACCCTGAGTCCACCGGCGGGAAGCGGCGGAGGGGCGGCCAGGTCGCGGCGCGGTGGTTCGGCAAGTGTGCTCATCGGTTGATGAGGTTACTCGGCGCTTCCGGCCACCGGGTCCGCGGGAAAAACGGCGCCCGGCGGGGGCGCTAAAACGGCTTTCGTCGGGCATCGCCCGGCCGTAGCCTTCTCAGTACGTAAGAAGCGGGGTCCGGAGAAGAAAGGCCCGCTGTGACCGAACCACAGAGTCCGTGCTGGTCATCTCGACAACCGACCCTGAGTCCCGCGGCATCCTCGAGCGTGAACTACGGGTGCGGTACGGCTCGGAGTACACCGTCGTCGTA
>JACCQS010000394.1 GCA_013814015.1 Geodermatophilaceae bacterium
CGCTCCACCGATGACCTGGAAGTAGCTGCCCAGACCGTTGTCGGCAATGATGGCGCGGGCCAGCGACTCGGGTTTCGACGTGGCGATCGCGAGCTGCATCTCCTTGGCGCGCAACCGCTCGAGCAACTCGATGACGCCCGGATAGGGCAGGGAGAGGGATGCAGCTACCGGGTCGTAGGTGCGGCGGTATTCCGCGGTCGCGGCACGGATCTGGTTCGGATCCAGACCGAGGCCGGGCATGAAGGCCTCGAACGGTGGACCGATGAAGCCGCGAAGGGTTGCGGCTGGATGCAGGCGCCCGCCGGCTACGACCATGGCCGCTGTCAGGTGCTCGGTGATGCCGGTGGCGGAGTCCACCAGGGTTCCGTCGAGGTCCAGCAGGACGGTACGGGGATTCACCGCCTCCACCGTACCGACCGCACCCCGCGGTCCGGCTCGCTCAGCTGCCGAGAGCGTCGACCGCGGCGTACGCGCTGCGGATGCACGCGGGAACACCGACGCCGTCATAGGCCGCACCGGCGACGGCCATGCCGGGAAACTCGGCTACCGCGGACCGTACCGTCGCAACCCGGTCGAGATGACCGACGGTGTACTGAGGCAGCCCGCCACCCCAGCGCGTCACTGCACCGGCGTACGGGGTCCCGCTGAGAGTCAGCAGTTGTGCCACCTCCTTGCCGGCCGCTGCGAGTAGCTCCGCATCGCTGCGCTGCAGAGCCTGCTCCTCGCCGACCCGGCCAACCGAGGCACGGACCAAGACCTCCGGCCCGGCAAGATGCGGCCACTTGTTCGACGAGATCGTCACCGCCTTGACCAAGCCTCCGGCCGTGGGAGGGACCAGGAGTCCGCTGCCCTCAGGTAATCCCGGCTGCGGACCGGTCCAGGCCAGGGAGAGGATGGCCATGCTCGCCATCGGGATCACGGACAGGGCCTCAGCAGCCTGCGCCACCAGCGGTCGGAGTAGCCGGGCAGCGTTAGGTGCAGGGACGGCGATCACGACCGCGTCGGCCTGGATGAGCGTTGCTGCAGGGAACGGCCCACATTCGATCAGGTAGCCGCCCGCGGTCCTTCGGATGGCTCGGACGGTCGTGCCGAGCCGGATCTCAGCGCCGGAGAATTCGACCAGTGCCTGAGCCAGTGTTGCCAGTCCCTCACGCAAGGTGGCGAAGACTGGCCCCGCTCCGGGTTTCCGACGAACCGAGGCTGCGGCTCGCAACACCGAATGCTCGCGCCGCAGCCCCTCGGCCAGCGCCGGCATCGTGGCCTTGATGGACAGTGCGTCGGCCCGACCGGCATAGACGCCGCCGAGTAGCGGCTCGATCATCAGATCGACCACCTCGTCGCCCACGCGCGGCCGCAGGAATCCGCCGACCGATTCATCGTCGGTCAGCCCTGGCCCGGGCGCGTCCGGCTCGGCGCGCATCCGATCAAGGGATGCCGGACTGAACAGTTCGCTGCCGACCAGGTCGTCGACATCCGCGGGAACGCCGAGCACGGTCCCGATCGGGATCGGATGGTGGCGCCCGTTCACCACGATCGAGGCGGATGTGGTGCACGGATGCACGATGTCTGCGGACAGGCCGACCGCGTCGATCAGGTCAAGAGCATCGGGCACCACCGCGAGGACCATCTCGGCGCCCATGTCGTAGCAGTGGCCGGCGAAGTCGATCGTGTGCAGCTTGCCGCCAACTCGATCGGCGGCCTCCAGCACGGTGACTCGGTCGCCTGGATGTCGGCGATGGTGCTCGAAGGCCGTGGCCAGACCGGCGATCCCCGAACCGATGACCACCACGTGCCGCATCGAGTCGTATCCCTTCGGCCATGACCGCCGTTATGCGCATAACGGCGAAGCTCGAGACTCGTTTTATGACCGTTGTGCGCATAACGGTCGCGTTCTTGGTCGCAACGCCGACCATATGCGCACAACGGCTTCGACCGTTGGGCGTCACGAATCGGTCACGTCGGTAACCTCGCATCCAGTACGGACGTCTTCCAGGCAAACGACCTGGAGGATCCCCATGCCACCCGAGACCAGTTTGCCCGTCCCCGCCCGAGCGTCCCGGACCCGAACCCGGATGCCCGTTGCCCTGCTCGCCTTCTCCCTCGGCTTGGTGCTGCTTGCCGGGTGTGCCGCTGATCGCGTCGAGGGCGCCTCTGGCGGCGCATTCCCCGACGCCGGGCAGCAAACCGACCGAGATGCAGCCGGTGACGAGTCGGTTCCCGGGGGCATCCCGGACATCGCGCCCGAGGATGGCGACGTGCCCGGAACTGCGCCACCGGGCGCCGGAGCTCTGACCGAGCAGATCGTACGTACCGGTGATGTTTCGGTCGACGTGGACGACATCACTTCGGCGGCCAACCGGATCACCGCAGTGGTCGACGCCGCCGGCGGGGAGATCGGGTCTGACCAGCGCTACGGCGACGCGACCGACGGAAGCGCGGACCTTGTGCTTCGCGTCCCACCGGACAGCTTCGACGAGCTTCTCGAGACGATCAGCGATCTCGGCAAAGAACTGTCCAGATCGGTTGCGGCCGAGGACGTGAGCACCGTCGTGGCCGATGTGGATGCCCGAGTGGAGAGCTTGCAGAACTCTGTGGACCGGTTACTGGCTCTTGCCGCACAAGCGGTTTCCGTCAGCGATCTGATAACCATCGAGTCCGAGCTCAGCGCCAGGCAGTCGGAGTTGGAGTCTCTGCAGGCCCAGCAGCGGGCACTGGCAGACCGGGTGAGCCTGGCTACGCTCAGCGTCCGGCTCACCGCGTCCAGCGAGCCGGAGACCGACGAGAACGGCTTTATCGGCAGTCTCGGTGTCGGCTGGAATGCGCTGCTCGACTTCGGACGTGGGCTGATCTCGGGAATCGGACTGCTGCTCCCCTGGCTGGGACTACTTGCGGTGATCGTTGTGCCGCTGTGGTTGATCGTGCGGCGCCGACGTACGCCGTCGGGGCCGGCGATGGCCACCGCGGGGATCCCGGGCGCCAACGCGAGTGCATCCGCTGGCGAAACGGTCAAGGAGCCGGCAGCGAGTGGACCAACTCGACCACCCGAGTGAGCACCTCAGGATCGGTCTGCGGCAGGACTCCATGACCCAGGTTGAAGATATGCCCGGCTGCGGTGCTCCCCTGCTCGACCACCTCCCGCACGGCAGCCTCGATCACGGGCCAGTCCGCGAACAGGATCGCCGGATCCAGATTTCCCTGAACCGGGTGCCCCGGCCCGATCCGGCTCTGCGCCTGGGACAGCGGGACGCGCCAGTCGATTCCGATGACCTCGGCTCCAGCCTGGGCCATCAGTCCGAGTAACTCACCGGTGCCCACACCGAAGTGGATCCGCGGCACGTCGAGGTCGTCCAACGAGGCGAACACCCGCTTGCTGTAGGGCAGCACGTACCGCTCGTACGCCGTGGCAGGCAGGGCACCGGCCCAGGAGTCGAACAGCTGCAGGACGCTGGCACCAGCCGCCGCTTGGGTTCGCAGGAAGAGGCTGGCGTATCCGGCCAGCTTGCTGAGCAATTCGTCCCACAGATCGGGCCGGCCGTACATGAGGGCCTTGGTCAGGGCGTGATCCTTGGAGGGGCCGCCCTCGATGAGGTACGCGGCAAGGGTGAACGGCGCCCCCGCGAATCCGATCAGCGGTGTCGTGCCCAATTCGGCGACGAGCTGACGAACCGCGGTGTCGAGAAACTGGAGGCCGGCCGGGTCGAGTTCCGGCAACGCTGCGACGTCCTCCCGAGAACGAACCGGATTCGAGAGGACGGGCCCGACGCCGGCAACGATGTCGACGTCGATGCCGGCAACCACCAGCGGCACGACGATGTCGGAGAACAGGATCGCCGCATCGACGCCGTGCCGGTTGACCGGTTGCAAGGTCAGCTCGGTCACCAGGTCCGGGTCCTGGCACGCCTGCAGCATCGCGGTGCCTTCGCGGCGCGCGCGGTATTCCGGGAGTGAGCGTCCGGCTTGGCGCATGAACCAGACCGGTAACCGCTCTGGCCGGCGCCCACGGGCGGCGCTCAGCAGGGGAGGCTCCGGCTGGCTGGGATTCTCGATATCGGGCATCGTCGGGATCTTCGCAGACTGCCGATTGAGGGCTTGGCCAGCTGCCGGTGCACTGCCGGGTTGCTCGGGCCCGGCCGATTCGGCGCGTCGAGGCTTACCCTTGGTGGAGACCGACCTACCCTCCGACGTAGTGAGCCGAGAGGTCAGGACCATCGCAGGGCCGTCCATGGCCGCGAGGCGAGAATGAGGAGCACCAATCGAGCGCAACCATGAGCGACGCTAGATCCAGACCGCAGGGCCCCATCCCCGCGGTTTTCACCGATGCGATCGCCAGCCTGCGCACGGTGGCGCCGCGCCCGGAGATCGTTCTGGAGGAGATAGCCGGCCCGGCCAGGCTGGCTCCCTACTCCCACGCGTTGGGCGCCGAGGTCAGTGTCGACGGCGAGGAGATCGCCACCGGGCGGCTGGTGGTCCTGCATGATCCCGAAGGACAGGCCGGCTGGGACGGAGTGCTGCGGATCGTGGGATTCCTCACCGCCGAGACCGACGCAGCGCTCGCGTCCGACGAGCTGTTTCCCGAGGTCGGCTGGAGCTGGCTGCTCGAGGCGCTGGACAGCCGCCGTGCGGCCCATACCGCCGTCGGCGGCACCGTCACCTCCACCGTGTCGACCCGCTTCGGTGACATCGCCGGGCCACAGCGCAGCGTCGACGTGGAGATCCGCGCATCCTGGACCGCCCTGACCTTTGACCTGGCCACGCACCTGCAGGCGTGGCTGGATGTGCTCGGCTTGGCGGCCGGCCTGCCGCCGCCAGGCGTACGCGTGCTCGGTTCGCCGGTCGCCGGCGTCGAACTCGGCAGGCGCCTACCGCAGTGAGCAAGCAATGAATTCACTTCCCGACAGTGTCTCGGTGCCGACCCAGGTCAATGACGGCGTGAACCGGCGCCGCCGAGTACGCAGCCGCACATCCCCGAACCTCGCTGATGGCGTTGCGAGGTTGGTGGCCGAGCCAGTTCTGGCGGTCGAGTTCGTCGGCCCGCTCGACGTGGACGAAGCGGTCGACGAGGGCCACGTCGAGCCAGCTGAGCTTGAATCCACTGCCGTCCCGCTGCTCGAACCCCGTGACGGCGTACCCGAGCCGCTGACCACCCCGGCGGCGGTCGCCGCCTATGCCGAGCTGCTGGCCGCCGGCACCGGTCCGGTCGCAGTGGATGCCGAGCGCGCTTCCGGATTCCGGTACGGCCAACGCGCCTACCTCGTGCAGATTCGACGGGAAGGCGCTGGTACGGCCCTGATCGATCCCATCGCGGTACCCGACCTGGCTCCGATCGGGCGGGCTGTCGAAGGTGCCGAGTGGCTGCTGCACGCCGCCAGTCAGGACCTCGCCTGCCTGGCCGAGGTCGGCATGGTCCCTCAGCTGCTCTTCGACACCGAGCTCGGTGCGCGGTTGGCCGGATTCTCCCGGGTGGGACTCGGCGCCCTGGTCGAGGAGCTTCTCGGACTTCAACTGGAGAAGGGGCACTCGGCCGCCGATTGGAGTACCCGACCGCTACCGCGCGAGTGGCTTGTCTATGCGGCTTTGGATGTGGAGATCCTGATCGAGTTGCGCGACAAGGTGCGGGACCGGCTCGTCGAGACCGGCAAGCTCGCCTGGGCCGAGGAGGAGTTCGCCGCATTGTTGGCCGCTCCGGTCTCCGCGCCGCGGGTCGACCCCTGGCGCCGCACGTCGGGGATGCATTCCCTGCGCACGCGGCGCCAACTCGCCGCCCTTCGTTCGCTATGGACCGCCAGGGACGAAGTGGCCCTGCGTCGCGACATCGCGCCCGGCCGGATCCTGCACGACAAGGCGATGGTCGCCGGTGTGCTTGCCGACCCAGCAAGTCCGGAGGCGATGGTGTCCCTGCCGATCTTCCGGGGGCGGGCGAACCGAAAACTGATGCAGACCTGGTACGGCGCCCTGCAACGGGCGCGCGCGCTGCCCGAGAGCGAACTGCCGCCATTGACGTTGCCCGGTAATGGCCCACCTCCCCCGAACCGCTGGGCCGAGCGTGAGCCGGCGGCCGCAGGGCGGCTGGTCGCCGCCCGTGACGTGATCGCCCAGCTCGTCGAGGCCCATGACGTACCAGCCGAGAACCTGCTCAGTCCGGACCTGTTACGCCGCCTGGCGTGGGATCCGCCGAAGCCGCTCACCGAGGATTCCGTCGTGGAACGGCTTCGAGCAGGCGGCGCCCGAGCGTGGCAGATCAACCTCACCTCGGCACCTCTGGCCGCTGCCATGGCCGCCAGCACTACCGCGAACTCGCCAGGCTGACCACCGGTGATGGTGCGACGGTGTGGGCGTGGACACTTTGTTACCGGCCAGTAACAGTGGTTACCCTCGCTGTCATGCCCCGAGCCCTTCGTGAGGTCGTCTTCGTCGACGGCGTTCGCACTCCTTTCGGCAAGGCGGGCCCCAAGGGGATCTACGCGGAGACCCGCGCTGACGACCTCGTGGTGCGGTGCATCCGGGAGTTGATCCGTCGAAACCCCAAGATCCCGCCGGACCGCATCGATGAAGTGGCGATCGCTGCGACCACACAGATCGGTGACCAGGGGTTGACCATCGGGCGTACCGCCGCGCTGTTGGCCGGACTCCCCCGCACCGTCCCCGGATATGCGATCGACCGGATGTGCGCCGGCGCGATGACCGCCGTGACCACGACCGCCAGCGGCATCGCCTTCGGGGCCTACGACGTGGCAGTTGCCGGCGGCGTCGAACACATGGGCCACCACCCCATGGGTGAGGGCGTCGATCCCAACCCCCGCTTCTTGTCCGAGAAGCTGGTCGACCCCTCGGCTCTGGTCATGGGTCAGACGGCCGAGAACCTGCACGACCGGTACCCGCACCTGACCAAGGAGCGCGCCGACGCGTTCGCTGCGGCCAGCCAGGCCAAGTACGCGAAAGCTGCGGCCAATGGTCAGATCGGCCAGGACCTGGTCACGATGGCGACCCGTTCGACAACCGCCGGGTACGGCCTGGCAACCGCTGACGAGCCGCCCCGGCCGGAGACAACTACCGAGGGGCTGTCCACCCTCAAGACTCCGTTTCGCCCGCACGGCCGGATCACGGCCGGCAATGCGGCCGGGCTCAACGACGGTGCCACGGCGTGCTTGATCGCAGCCGAGGATGTGGCTCGGGAACTCGACGTGCCGGCCGCGATGCGTCTGGTCGGCTACAGCTTCGTCGGCGTCGAGCCGGAGGTGATGGGGATCGGCCCGATCCCGGCTACCGAGAAGGTGCTCCGGCAGACCGGGCTGTCCATCGAGGACGTCGGGGCATTTGAGCTCAACGAAGCCTTCGCCGTACAGGTGCTGGCCTTCCTCGATCACTTCGGGATCGCCGATGACGACGAGCGGGTCAATCCGTGGGGCGGGGCGATCGCCGTCGGCCACCCGCTGGCCTCATCCGGCGTGCGGTTGATGACCCAGCTGGCCCGGCAGTTCGCCGAGAGACCGGACGTACGGTACGGACTGACCGCCATGTGCATCGGAATCGGCATGGGCGGCAGCGTGATCTGGGAGAACCCGGTGTACGACGTCAGCCCGGGAGAACGCTCGTGACCACCGAGAATCAGGGCGTCCCTGAGTCGAATGATTCGACTGAGGGACGCCCTGATTCGACCGGGTCTAACCCCCCGGCCGAAGCGATCCTGGCCTATCCCGACGAGGTCGTGACCTCGGCGCACGTGCGGTACCTTGCCGTCCCGGGGCTCGACGGTGAGATCGCCCTGATCACGATCGACAACGGACTCGACCACACCCGGCCGACCACCTTCGGTCCGGCCGGCCTGGCCAACCTGGCGTCGGCCATGGACGAGATCGAGGTCCGTTCCCCCGCCGTGGCAGCGATCGCGGTGACCGGCAAGCCGTTCATCTTCGCCGTCGGTGCGGACCTGTCCGGTATCGGCTTGATCGACACGCGTGACAAGGCGCTGCAGATCGGCCGCATGGGACATGAGGTGTTCGGCCGATTCAAGGACTCGACGATCCCGACCTTCGCGTTCATCAACGGCGCGGCGATGGGCGGCGGCGTCGAGCTGGCGCTGCACTGTCACTACCGGACGCTTTCCACCGGTGCAGCGGCCGTTGCACTACCGGAGTGCTTCCTCGGCATCGTGCCCGGCTGGGGTGGAACTCAATTGCTGCCCAACCTGATCGGGGCCGACCGCGCAGTTACGGTGATCCTGGACAATGCGCTCAATCAGAACCGCATGCTCAACGCCGGCCAAGCCGCCAAGCTCGGGATCGCTGACGTCAGCTTCGAGCCAGCAGACTTCCTGGAGAGCTCCATCGAGTGGGCGGCAAGCATTCTCAACGGTGCGACTTCCGTCGCCCGACGAGACATAGACCGCGGCGAGGGTTGGACCGCAGCACTGGATCGCGGTCGCGCCTTGGTAGACGCCAAGTTCCACGGGGCAGCGCCTGCGCCGTACCGCGCCCTTCAACTCCTCGAGCAGGCTCGCGGCGGAGTCGAGGCTGAGACGTTCCTGGCCGGTACGGCCGCCGAGGACGAAGCGCTCGCGGACCTGCTGATGAGCGATGAACTGCGGGCCGGCCTGTACTCCTTCGACCTGGTGCAGAAACGGGCCAAACGGCCGTTCGGCGTACCCGACAAGAAGCTCGCCCGGCCGGTGACCAAGGTCGGGATCGTCGGCGCCGGTCTGATGGCCGGGCAGCTCGCCCTACTGTTCACCCGTCGCCTAGAGGTGCCCGTCGTCCTGACCGACCTCAACCAGGATCGTCTCGACCGCGGGGTCGGGTACGTGCACGCCGAGATCGACACGTTGCTCGGCAAAGGACGGATGAGCACCGACAAGGCGAATCGACTCAAGTCCCTGGTGTCCGGCTCGCTGACCAAGGACGCCTTCGCCGACGCCGACTTCGTCCTCGAGGCGGTCTTCGAGGATCTTGCCGTCAAGAAGCGGGTCTTCGCCGAGGTCGAGGCCGTGGTGGGCCCGGACTGCATCCTGGCGACCAACACCTCGTCGCTATCCATCACCGATATGGCCGTGGAACTCCACCATCCCGAGCGGGTGGTCGGCTTCCACTTCTTCAACCCGGTAGCCATCCTGCCGCTGCTGGAGATTGTCCGCGGTGCGAAGACTGACAATGCCACGCTCGCAACAGCTTTCGCGGTCGGAAAGTCGCTGAAGAAGAGCTGCGTGTTGGTCCAGGACGCTCCAGCATTCGTGGTCAACCGGTTGCTGACCCGCTTTCTGGGTGAGGTCACCACTGCGGTCGACCGGGGCACCCCGATCGAGGTCGCCGACCGGGCGCTGGAGCCGCTGGGTCTGCCGATGAGCCCCTTCATCTTGCTGCAGTTGGTCGGTCCCGCGGTGGCCCTGCACACCAGTGAGACGCTGCACGCCGCCTTCCCCGACCGCTTCGGCATCAGTGACAATCTGCGCAAGCTGGTCGGGGCGGGCAAGGCGGGGGTGTACGTCTGGGACGAATCGGGCCAGCACGTGGACCCGGAGGTGGCTGCGATATTCGCTGCGACGGACGCGCCGATGACTGCCGACGAGGTACGCGGCGCCGCACTGGAGGCGATGGCCCAGGAGATCGCGCTGATGCTCGACGAGGGCGTGGTCGCGCATGCCCAGGACATCGACCTCTGCCTGTTGCTGGGTGCCGGTTGGCCTTTCCATCTCGGCGGGATCACACCGTATCTCGACCGTGACGGCATCAGCGAGAAGGTCACCGGGCAGCGATTCCTCCCGATGGGCCTGGCCAGCGCACCCGCCGACGCCAGGTAGCTCGTAGCGCAGTCAGCGTTGCGCTAGGTGGGTGGTCAGGAACTCCACCTGGGTCGCCACCGACTTCTCGAACATCTCGCCGGTGTAGATGTCGAAGTGGCCGGACGGAAGCACCAGCATCCGGGCGAAGCGGCCCGCCTTCTTGGCAGCCGCTCGTACGGACTTCGTCGGAGCTATGTTGTCCCGCTCGGCCAGAACGACCAGCAGTGGGCAGCGCAGCTTGCTCGCTGAGGTCTCCGGACGGTTCAGCGGGATGAACATGATGCCGCGGGCGCACATCTCGTTGCGGAATGTCGGGCCCATGATCGCCTGGTATCCGATCTCGGCGCCCTCAGCGGTGATCGCCGCCAGTGACCCCGCAGGCCCGACGATCGGTACCACGTGAGGGGGCCGCCCGCGCACCGCACGAGCCAGGTCCCGGAGGGACTGTCAGTACGAGCTGCCCCACAGGACGATCCGAGCCGGGTCGACATCCGGCAGGTTGCGGGCGTACGTGATCGCCGAGTGGTAGTCCGCGCGGTCTCGCCAGTGCGAGACGTCCTGTCGAGGTGTGCCGTCGGAGGTGCCGAACCCTCGATAGTCGAACATCAGGACATCGGCGCCCGCAGCTGCGAACCGGTCGGCAAAGGGCCGCAGGCCAGCATCCCGGGTGGCTCCGAATCCGTGCCCCATCACGACACACGGCCGGCCGGCCGCCGAGGTCAACGCCGCACCTGCCGCCGTCACATATGTTGCCGCACAGCGGGTTCCATGGCTGACAAAGTGGCGGTCGCTGGCATTCACTGATCGGTTCCCTCCCACAGGGGAAGGTCCCCAGCAAGGAGCCTAACTCTCGGATCGACGTTTCTCCGTCATGCGACCGGAAGCCTGACCCGCACTTCCAAACCACCGGAGGCCAGGGCGATCAAGTCCACCGCGCCATGGTGGGCTAGGACCACTGCTCGCACGATCG
>JACCQS010000265.1 GCA_013814015.1 Geodermatophilaceae bacterium
GGAGGCGTCGAAACGAGAGGTCTCGTACGCGCTGTGCAACGACCGGCCGACGTTGCTGTGGCTGGCCAATCAGCGTGCGGTGGAATACCACCCGACGCTGGTACGGGCCGGGCGCTGGAACCAGCCGACCCATCTGGTGCTCGACCTCGACCCGCCGGACGGCGATGGGTTCGCGTCGGCCGTGGGCGCCGCGCACCTCGTACGTCAGGCGCTGGCTGATGCCGGCCTGGTCGGTACGGCGAAGACCAGCGGCGCGAAGGGCGTGCACGTCTATGTGCCGGTTACCGACGCGGCGACCGGTGAGGAGGTTGCCGCGGCGACACGAGCGATTGC
Source organism: Geodermatophilaceae bacterium (assembly GCA_013814015.1). Classification (GTDB taxonomy): domain Bacteria; phylum Actinomycetota; class Actinomycetes; order Mycobacteriales; family Geodermatophilaceae; genus JACCQS01. Next base: position 334 of record JACCQS010000265.1, read on the forward strand.
GGCCCGGGCGGAGCGGCTCGACACCGCACTGGCCACGACGGCCTATCTCCGCGAGGACCGTGCGGGCAAGGTCTTCCTCGACTCGACCCGGTCCGGCGGAGCGACGGTGGTGGCCGCCTACAGTCCGCGGATTCGGCCAGGCGCGCCGGTGTCGTTCCCGGTGGCCTGGGAGGAACTCGATCAGGTGGCGCCGGCAGAGTTCACCCTACGTTCGGCAGCTCGGCTGATCGCCGATGGTGATCCCTGGGCCGACCGGATGCCCGAGCCCCAGCAGCTCAGCCCCGAGCTGATCGAGGAGGGCCGGGCAATCCCGGTCGCCCGCGTACAGGCGATGCACGAAGGCAAGCGGCGCGCTCGCGAGCGCCGCTGATGGCCGGCAGCCGAGCCGGTCAGGCCGGAGGGTCTTGCATCACAGAGAAGGCCGCTCCCCAGGGATCCTCGAGGACGGCGAACCGGCCGAACTCGGTGTCCAGCGGGGCCATGGTGATCGTGGCGCCGGCCTTCTGCGCCGCGGCGACCGCGGAGTCGGTGGAGGCCACCGAGAAGCAGGTCGTCCATCCCTTCGGCGTGCCGGGCTGGAGTGAACCGATCCCGCCGAGAGGTGAGCCGCCGGTGGCGAAGGTGGCGTAGCCGTCCATCCCTTCCATCGGGTCGAAACGGTAGTCGAAGACTGCGCTGTAGAAGGCTTGAGCGGCATCGGGGTCATCGACCGCGGCATCGTTCCAGGCCAGCGCGCCCGGTTCGTTGTGGATGGTCACGCCGGTGTGCTCGCCGGCCTGCCATAGCCCGAACGGGTTCCCTGTGGGTCGAGCGCGATCACCATGCCCCCCATGGGACCGACGTCCATGGGCTCCACCACGATCGTTCCGCCGGCTTCGGTGATGCGGGCGGCGGTGGCGTCTGCATCGTCGGTGGCCATGTACGTCGTCCACCTCGGCGGTCGGATGGGTCCATCTGCGGGGCCGTCCCGGCAGCCGCACGATCACCGATGCGGGCGGTGAGGTACCCGCCGTACTCCGGTTCTCCGCCGGTGTAGGTCCAACCGAGAATGTCGCTGTAGAAGGACTTGGCGGCGTCGAGGTCAGCGGCGCCGTAGTCGATCCAGCACGGCGTGCCGGCCGACCAAGACTTGTCACGAGTGGGCACTTCTTCCTCCTAAGGTCCGAAGTTGCACCTTGTCACCCCCCTCTGACACGGACTAGACCCGGAGTGGTCGACAGGATGGATTGGGATGAAACTTCGATGTGGTTGCCACCGCGGTAACCCGGCGTCACCATGAGTACCGGCGCAGAGGGGTGCAGATGGCCGGGAGCCAGACCGGGCAGGTCAGGGTCGTCGCGCAAGATCCGTCCGTGCGCGACGGAGCCGACGGTCCGATCCTGACCGGGCTGGTCAGCTTCCCGGCGGAGGAGACCCGCGACGGTCCTTCCGGGCACCGGGTTCAGGTGATCGACTACGACGCCACGACGCAGACGATGTACGCACCCGCCCGGACTGGCACCGCAACCGCGCAGCGCTCGGACGAGGACATCATCGGTGACCCCGCGTTTCACGCGCTCAATGTGTACGGCCTGGTCATGAGCACCCTTGGTCGATTCGAGTTCGCACTCGGCCGCAGGGTGGCCTGGGGCTTCCCGGGCCACCAGTTGAAGGTAGTCCCGCACGCGTTCGCTGTTGCCAACGCGTACTACTCACCCGACAGCCAGGCTCTCCTGTTCGGCTACTTCGACAACGGCCGCGGCACGACATTCACCTGCCTGTCCCACGACATCGTCGTGCACGAGACGGCGCACGCGCTTCTCGACGGGTTGCGCGGCAGGTTCCTCAAGCCGTCCTCACCCGACCAAGCGGCCTTTCACGAGGGTTTCGCCGATATCGTCGCGCTGCTGTCGGTGTTCAGCATGAAAGAGGCCGTTCGGCGGCTCATCGATCATGCCGCGCGTGACACGTCGGACTCACCGCCCGGCGAGTTCGTTCCTACCTCGGCGCTGCGTCCGCGACAGCTGATGAACTCGGCGCTGTTCGCTTTGGCCGAGGAGATGGCACCGAGAGCCGACCCCGGCGGGATCGGCGCCCTGCGGCGCTCGGTTCGGCTACGGCCGAACCCGAAGTGTCTCGACCTGTTGGAGTTCCGAGACTCCCACCGCCGAGGGGAGGTGTTGGTGGCGGCGATGTGCCGGGCCTTTCTGGAGGTCTGGACCCGGAGACTCGACGCGCTGGCGCCCGGCTCCAGCAAGCTCGTCGAC
>JACCQS010000458.1 GCA_013814015.1 Geodermatophilaceae bacterium
CGCGAGACCGCCATCTCGATCGCCGGCACGAGATCGTGCTTCTGGAACGGTTTGACCAGGTAGGCCATCGTGCCGGCGAGCCTGGCGCGTTCGACGAGGTCACGCTGACTGAACGCGGTGAGGATGACCACCGGGGCGATCCGGTCGGCGGCGATCTGCTCGGCCGCTGCCAGTCCATCCAGCACCGGCATCTGCACGTCCAGAATCACCAGATCAGGACGCAAGTCTGCGGCCAGGACCACCGCCTGGGCGCCGTCTGCTGCTTCGCCGACCACCCGGTAACCCTCCTCCTCCAACATCTCCTTGAGGTCGAGGCGGATCAATGCCTCATCCTCTGCGATGAGAACTCGGCGGCCTGATTCGACCACCGGTTCGGGGAGGTCAGAACTGCTCACGCTGGGAGACTAGTGCCAGCTCTGCTCCTACGCCGACGGACTTTACAGCGCCAGCCAGGCAGCTGAGCACGAGACGGGACAGCGATACAGTTCCCGTCGCGCCGGGTTGATGGAATGGAAGACATGGTGCCCTCAAAAGGCACTGTCCGAAAGGGCGTGTGGGTTCGACTCCCACACCCGGCACCCCTGGACACCCGCTTCGCTTACCGTGCAGGCGTGAGCAACCCAGTTCCTGGCCAGCATATGAGCCCTGATGAGTTCCGTACGCACGGCCGTCGGGTCGTGGACTGGGTCGCCCAGTATTGGGAGCGGGTGCACACGCTGCCGGTGCTCGCCCAGGTGGTGCCAGGGGAGATCCGAGCAGCCCTGCCCGCGCATCCGCCGGAGTCCGGGAGCGGCGGTTCTCTGGACCAGTTGATGACCGATCTCGACGAGCTGGTCCTGCCCGGGATCACGCACTGGCAATCCCCTGGCTTCCTGGCCTACTTCCCGGCCAACGCTTCGGGCCCGTCGGTGCTCGGCGACCTGCTCAGTTCTGGACTGGGCGTACAGGGGATGCTGTGGGCAACCAGTCCTGCCTGCACCGAACTCGAGCAGGTCATGCTCGACTGGCTCGTCGAGTTGTTGGGGCTACCTGCTGCCTTCCGCAACGACGGCCCTGGCGGTGGGGTCATCCAGGACTCCAGCTCCGGCGCCAACTTCGTGGCTCTGCAGGCCGCGCTGCACTCCGCGAGTGGCGCATCCAGCATTCTCGACGGCGTCTCCGGTTCCTACATCGTCTATGCCTCCAGCCAGACCCACTCCTCGGTCGAGAAAGCCGCTCGGATGGCCGGACTGGGGTCACGGGCGGTACGTACGGTCGACGTCGACCCGGCGACTCTGGCGATGATCCCTGCCCATCTGGCCGAGCTCGTCGCGGCTGACCGGGCGGCGGGACTGATCCCCACGATGGTCGTGGCAACGATCGGCACCACCTCGACCACGGCCATCGACCCGGTTTCCGAGATCGGCGCCATCTGCGCTCGGTTCGGCGTCTGGCTGCACATCGACGCTGCCTTCGCCGGAGTGGCCGCGGTCTCCCCCGCCCTGCGGTGGATCAACGATGGTGTGGCCGACTACGCCGACTCGTACTGCACCGACGCGCACAAGTGGCTGCTGACCAACTTCGACGCCACCGCCTTCTGGGTACGGGACCGCCGACACCTCACCGGGGCACTCTCGATCCTCCCCGAATATCTCCGCAACCAGGCCAGCGACTCGGGCGAGGTTGTGGATTACCGGGACTGGCAGATCGAACTCGGCAGGCGATTTCGGGCCTTGAAACTCTGGATGGTGATCCGCTGGTACGGAGCGGACGGACTGCGCGCACACATCGAGGGCCACGTAGCGCTGGCTCAACAACTGGCCGGCTGGGTGACGGCCGATGATCGCTTCGAAGTAGTTGCGCTCCATCCCCTGTCGTTGGTCTGCTTTCGGCCACGTTGGTCAGGCATGGACGACGACGAGGCCGACCGACTGACGATGTCGGTGCTCGAGTCGCTGAACGGTTCCGGAACGTGTTACCTGACGCACACCAAGGTCGCCGGGCGCACGGTCATCCGGGTGGCCATCGGTTCGCCCACCACGACATCCGACCACGTCGCCCGCGTGTGGGACCTGATCCGAGTCGAGGTCGCAGCCCGCAGCTGAGAAGCTCAGCCGGAACGACGGCGCCGGATCAGCCCCTCCTGAACCACGGTCGCGATGTGCGATCCATCCTGCGACCAGATCTGCCCCGTACACAGGGCCCGTCCGCCCGAGGCCGATGGCGACTCCGAGGAGTAGAGGAACCACTCGTCAGCCCGGAACGGGCGGTGGAACCACATCGCATGGTCCAGGCTCGCGGGCATGACGTCGGGATCTGCGAAAGAGATACCGGCTCGCCTGGCCCCAGCCTCCAACAGTGAGATGTCGCTGGCGTAGGTCAGGACGCAGACATGGATCGCCGGGTCGTCCGGAAGCCGGCCGTCGGCGCGCATCCAGACGTAACCCTCGACACTCTCGGATTCCGCGACGCGATCAGGTTCCCAGGGACTGGACCGGTAACGGCGGTCGATCGGCCGCGGGATCCGGGCGAACTGCCCGATCAGGTCCGCGACCGGGGCGATGAGTTCGGCGAAGTCCGCGAGTTCCTCCGGCCCAGGGCCTTGCGGCATCGGCAAGCTGTGCTCGATGAACGGTGTCTCGGGTCGTTGGAAGGATGCCGAAAGCTGGAAGATCGCCTCCTGCGAACCGTTCTTCCGAACCTGCTTGGCCACGACTCGCCTGGTGGTGAAGGAGTACCCGTCCCGGATTCGGTCCACGTCGTAGCGGATCGGCAGCTGCGGATCTCCGGGGCGCAGAAAGTAGGCGTGCAACGAGTTCACCGGTCGGTCCCCGGGGACCGTGCGAACGGCGGCGACCAGCGCCTGACCGGCGACCTGACCGCCGAAAACCCGTTGCAGGGACAGATCCGGACTGGTGCCCTCGAAGACGTCCTCGCCGACCGCAGTGAGATCCAGAACCGCGACCATGGAGTCGACCGCCTGCTGTCCGGTGATCGCTCCCAGCGGCAGTCCGTCCGTCACCGGAGTCGACTTCGCCCGGCCTCCGGTGAACATCAGTACTCGTCGCCGACCCGGTGCAGCCGGATGAGGTTCGTCGTACCGGGGACGTTGGGCGGGGAGCCGGCCACGATCACGACCAGATCACCCTTGACGAGCCGGCCGCTCTCGATCAGCGCTTTGTCCAACTCGGCCACCATCTCGTCGGTGTGCCGAACGGCCGGGACGAGAAAGGTCTCCACCCCCAGGTGAGCGCGAGTTGGCTGCGGACC
>JACCQS010000486.1 GCA_013814015.1 Geodermatophilaceae bacterium
AGTCCCGGGGCGCCACGATGGCATGGCCGCCTTCGCTGGCCCCGTCGGCACGTCTCGTTTGGTACGTAACCACGAGCTTCTCGGCTCGGGAACGCCCTTTGCCACGACGCCGCCGCCCTACGACTCAGGAGCGCTGGGCGGGACGGTGAACACACTTGTCACAGGTAAGGGCCGGGTACTCGATTCCTACCCGAGCCTGACCGGGACCCAGGGCAACTGCGCAGGAGGCCCGATGCCCTGGGGCAGCTGGGTGACCTGCGAGGAGACCGTCAACGGTCCCGACGTCTTCGACGACTTCAACCGTGGGGACGCGCCGCCCACCACGTACGAGGTCAACGCCTTGCTGAAGAAGCCGCACGGCTACGTGTTCGAGGTGCCAGCCGACGGCGTCTCCTCGGGCGAGCCGGTCCGGTCGACCGGCCGGTTCTCACACGAGGCGATCGCCTACGCACCGAACGAGGACGCCTTCTACCTCACCGAGGACGACTTCGGCTTTCCGAGCGGCTTCTACCGCTACGTCCCGCCGCGTCGGCCCGGACCGACCCGCCAGCTGCGCGACGGAGGGCGCCTGTTCATGTTGGCCGTGCGGGGTGTTCCGGAGGCACGGCTCGAGGCGGCTAAGCAAGTCGGTGTGCGGGTCCCCGTCGAATGGGTAGAGATCGACGACCCGGACCCGACATTCCCCATGAACCGGCGGGGCACCAGGCCGACGGTGACCAATGACGAGGCAATCCACGCGGTCGCCGAGCAGGGCTGGGTTCAGGGTGCTGCTTACTTCTCGCGGCTCGAGGGAGCGACATACGACCGCGACATCGTGTACTTCGTGTCGACCCAGGGCGGCGGCGATCGGGCCCCGTGGACGCGCGGAGATCCCGCGGTGCCATTCCCAGGTTTCGGAAACGGGTTCGGCCAGATCTTTGCCTATCACACTCGGAGCCAGGAACTCGAGCTCGTCTATGTCTCACCCGGACCCGACGTCCTGGACTTCCCGGACAACATCACTACCAGGGGCGGGGTCCTGGTGAGCTGCGAGGACGGCTCGAACGGCAACTATCTGCGAGGGCTCACCCCGAATGGCGTCCTGTTCGACATCGCTCAGAACCTCATCCCCAAGGGAGACGACATCGGCGGGGACGAGTTTGCCGGGTCTACGTTCAGTCCGGACGGCAGCACGCTGTTCGTCAACATTCAGGCCAGCACCGGAATGAGCATCGCCATCTTCGGCAACTGGTCGAGCATGGGGATGTGACCCGGATCCATCGCTTCGCGAGGTGTTCGCCCTGATCTGCGACACGCCTTAGACGCGTACCAGCAAGGGCAAGCAGCCGCCTCGATCACGTATCGGTGCAGACTGGTGACATGAGCAGCCCCACCGCTACTTCGGCACCCGGCCGGTCTGCGTCGATATCAGCGCCGACCACCAGCGTGCCGAATCCCGCGGTGCCGAGCAGCAGTTCGACCGCGCTGTCACCTCGCTCCGATGTTGCGGCACCCGACCGTCGCCGGTTCGCCCCGCTTTCGGTGCTCGGCCGGACACTGTCCAAGGCCTGGAAGGACCGCATTCTCGGACTTTCGGCCGAAGCGGCGTTCTGGCAACTGCTGTCTCTCCCGCCGCTGCTGCTGGCACTGCTGGGATCGCTGGGCTACTTCTCGAACGTCCTCGGCGCCAATGCAGTCACCGTCACAGAGGACCGGCTCACCGATTGGCTGTCGAACATCGTCACGACCGACGTGATCGACTCGATCGTGGTGCCCACGGTGAACGAAGTGCTCAGTCGCGGCCGGCTTGACTTGATCAGCCTCGGATTCGGGATCTCGCTCTGGGTTGGTTCCTCGGCCATGGCGACGTTTGTCAACACCATCGTGATCGCCTACGACCAGCGCGATGTCCGCGGACCGATCCGGAGCCGGCTGCTGGCCCTGTGGTTGTTCATCGCCTTCGGGCTCACTGCGGTGCTCACTTTGCCATTGTTGCTGCTGGGTCCGGGCCTGCTGTTGTCGTGGTTCCCGCAGAATTACCAGGAGACCGTGGGTTTCCTGATCACGCTGGTCTATCCGGTCGTTGTCTGCCTGCTGATCGTGGTGATGCTGGCAAGCCTCTACCACGTCGTGCTACCCCGGCGGCTGCCCTGGCGGCGCCACGTACCCGGGGCCGTATTCGCGATGGTGGTCTTCGTGCTCGGCGCCTGGGGGCTGCGGATCTACGTGTCGTACTTCTTCGCCACCACCGTCCCGTACGCCGCCCTGGCCGCACCGATCGCGGCCCTGCTGTTCTTCTTCCTGCTGGGTCTGTCGATCCTGCTCGGTGCCGAGCTCAACGCCGCGATTCAGGCCCGATGGCCGGCTCCACCACGAAAGATCGACCGACGCAGGTCTGCCAGGCGGGCGATGGAAGCCGAGCGGACCGGGGTAACGATGTTGTCGCTGTGAGAGTGGGGTTGTGAGTCGGCTCATTCCTTGCGGAGCTGGGCGTAGATCTCCTTGCAGGGTTCGCAGACCGGACTGCCGGGCTTGGGCGTCTTGGTCACCGGGAAGACTTCTCCGCACAGCGCTTGCACCATCGATCCCAGAACGGCGCTTTCAGCGATCTTGTTCTTCTTGACGTAGTGGAAAACGTCGTCGGGGGAACTGCTCTCCTGATCGCGGACATCAGGGCGCTCGAGGGTCTCGGTGCTAGTCGTCACGTGCACCATGATGCCAGCCGTACCCGAGTTGAGGAGTTCTGTTGTTCCCGATCCATCGCCACCCACCGGTGGCGCAGGCGCTGGATGAGGGTCGCCCGGTCGTCGCGCTGGAGAGCACACTGTTGGCCCACGGCCTGCCGCGACCCGGGAACGTCGAGACCGGCCGCGAACTCGAGGATGTCGTACGCCGCCACGGTGCGACGCCAGCCACCATCGCGGTTCTCGACGGCGTCGCGCACATCGGCCTGTCGGGCGAGGAGTTGCGGCGAATCTGTTCCGAACCTGACCTCACCAAGCTTGGCCTACGTGACGTGCCGGTCGCTGCCGGTTTGGGGCGCAGCGGGGCCACGACAGTGGCCAGCACGGCGGCACTGGCGCAATCCGCTGGCATCTCGGTTTTCGCCACCGGCGGCCTCGGTGGCGTGCACCGCGGCGCACGAGACAGTTTCGATGAGTCCGCTGACCTGGATGTTCTGGCTCGGACCAGAATCGTCGTGGTCTGCGCGGGGGTGAAATCGATTCTCGACATACCGGCGACTCTGGAACGCCTGGAGACCCTGTCGGTCGCGGTTATCGGTTTCCAGACCTTCGCCTTTCCGGGCTTCTACGTGACCGAGTCAGGGTGCACGGTGGACTGGCGGTGTGAGACGCCGGAGGAGGTGGCGCGGATCTTTGCTGCCGCCGATGGGTTCTCCGCCGCGGCGCTGGTCGTGGCCAATCCGCTGCCCGTGCATCGACAGCTCGACCCGGCTCTGCACGACACGGTCCTCGGTTACGCCCTCGGGTCCGCCGTCGAGGCCGGGGTGACCGGGAGGGATGTCACGCCGTACGTGCTCCAACGCCTGCACGTCGCGAGCAATGGACTGACCCAGGAGGTCAATGTGGATTTGGTGTTGCGTAACGCTGCTCTTGCCGCCGACATCGCCGTGGCTTACTCGAGTATGAGCGGTTGATGTGCGCGATGTCCTGGTGGTCGGGGACGTCAACCTCGATGTCCTGGTACGGCCCGAGCGGCCGATCGAGCACGGCACCGACGTCGCCGCCGAGATCCGTCAGCGGCCCGGCGGGGCGGGGGCGAATGTGGCGGTCGGACTGGGTCGACTGGGCCAGTCCGTCACGTTGGCCGGGTGCATCGGCGCCTCCGGCTCCGCTGCGGTCACCGATCTGATCAGCGGGGCCGGAGTCCAATTGGCCCTGCGCCAGGTGAGCGGCACGCGTACCGGCGCCATCGTCGCGATCATCGGCCCGGACGGCGAGCGCAGTATGGCCAGTGACCGTGGCTCCAATCTGGCCCTGGTCGAAGCTGACCTGCCCATGGAATTGATCGCTGCACACCGGCACCTGCATGTGTCCGGGTACACGTTGCTCGACCCTCGGACGCGCCCGGCTGCGCTCATCGCAGTCGGCCGGGCGTTGAGGCTGGGTAGGACGGTGTCCGTCGACCCCGCCTCCGTCGGGCCGCTGCGCAGGTACGGCACAGCGCTTTTCCTCGCCGACATCGAAGGGATCGACCTGCTGTTGCCCAACTCTGACGAGGCATTGACCCTCAGCGGACTAGCCGACGTCGAAGGCGCAGCATCAGCCTTGGCCGACAGGTTTCGCGTGGTCGCCGTCACCTGCGGTGCCAGCGGAGCATTGTGGGCAGACCAGACCGGGGTGCATCGGCGACCGGCGGTCGCCCGGCCCGATGACGTGGTGGACACCACCGGCGCCGGGGACGCCTTCACCGCGGGCTTTCTCGCTGCCTGGTTGACCGATCCTGCGCCGATCAGTTGCCTGGACGCCGGGCAGCAGGCGGCGAGCCAGGCGGTCACCCGCTGGGGTGCCCAGTAGTCGCTGAGCTGCCTGCCCCGGGTGTCTTCAGATACCTCAGCCGACACCGGAGACGACCGACACGAACCAGACCGACACGGCCAGGACTCCCGCCAGCAGTTCGATCAGCAGACCGATCCCGATCGCCTTGAGGGTGGCCAGCGTGGACCGGCCCGCGGCGCGCGAGTCCGGCAACCGTCGGAGTTCGCCCAGATAGATCCCGGCCACGGCGCCGACGAGCAGCCCGATCACCGGGATCACGAAGAAACCGGCGATTGCGCCCACCGCGCCGAAGACCAGGGTCGAGGCTGGGGCGCCGGCCTGGCGCAGGGTCCGACTCGGCAGTACGTACTTAGCCACAGTGCCGACAACCAGAACTGCAGCCATGAACCCGAACACGATCCAGGGGCCGGCACCGTCGGCCAGGATCGCCCAGCCCAGACCGGCAAGGGCCACCAGCAGCAGCCCCGGAATCACCGGGAGCACCACGCCGACCAAGCCGATGGCCATGACGAGTCCGATCAGGACAAGCGGACCGAGATCCATGATTCAGTCAGCGTCGATGATGCGGACCGGGCCGATGGCCGGCTTGGGTGCCGCCGCCTGCACCGATCCCACGTCCGGAGAGCCACCGAAGCGATGCCTATTCAATGCCTTCTTCTTCGGCGGCCGATCATTGGCGGCCATGACCGCGACCCACGGCAGGATGATGGCCAGGATGGCGAAAACGGCCATGACCCACAAGGTCTGGTAGAAGACCGTGGCCAGGATCAGGCACACCGCGCGTACCGCCATGGTGATGATGTAGCGCCGCTTCCGGGCGTCGTGCTGCTCGAGCAGGCTTGGTGCCGCCTCGGTGATCAGAACCGGATCATCGCCTGCTCGCCTCTTGCGACTCACTTCGCGGCAGCCTTCTGCTGCTGCTTGTAGTCCCGCACGCGGAGCAGAGATTCGGAATCGACGATGTCGGCCACGGACAGGTAGACGCCGTCCTTGCCGAACTCTCCGGCGGCCTCCCGCCACCCCGCAGGGCGTACGCCGCGTTGTTTGCCCAGCAACGCGAGATAGATCGCCGCCTTCTGCCCGCCGAAGCCCGGCAGGGCAGTGATCCGGGCCAACAATTCGTGGCCATCCTCGACGCCCGTCCACAGCTGCGTCACATTTCCGTCGTAATCGGCAACCAGGACGCGGGCAACGCCCTGAACTCGCCCCGCCATGGAGGTAGGGAAGCGGTGCAGGGCCGGACGCTGCGCGAATATCACCGCCAGCGCATCGGAGTCATAGTCGGCAAGCTCCTGAGCGTCCAGATCGTGGCCGAGTCGCTTGCTGAGTTCCAGCGGCGAGGAAAACGCCTTCTCCAGCGGAACCTGCTGATCAAGGACCATGCCGATCAACAGAGCAAGTGGATCGCGATCGAGCAGCGCATCGGCTTCGGTGTTCTGGCTGAGCGTGACCGGCACCCGGTGCCCCCTCGAGACGGCGTAGACCCGAGGTTACGCCCGGCCCAGCCCTCGTGAACGTGCGGGCGAACTCTGCGGCACCTCTGCGGCGAACGTTATGCACACATGGAACATCACAGCGGGAAAAACGTTGAACACAGTGAAGGACCTACCCACGATCCACAGAACGCCCAGGACCACCAGCCATCAAGATCTCCAGCACCCAAGATGCCCAGGCCACGAGAAGTGGCAGAAACGGATGACCACGTGACCGTCGTCCAGTCCAGTGACCGAGACACCGTGTCCATGCGAAACGTGTCCGGCAGCGTCGGCTCGGCCGACTCCGGTGGCGTCATGTCCACCGACCTCGTCCGGGTCTACCTCAACACCATCGGCAAGACCCCGTTGCTCACCGCCGAGCAGGAAGTCGACCTGTCGAAGCGGATCGAAGCCGGGCTCTACGCCGAGAGGCTGCTCGTGGAGACCGCTCGACTGTCGGCGACCCGGAGGCGGGAGTACCAGGCTCTGGCTGAGGACGGCCGCGGGGCCAAGAAGGCCATGCTCGAGGCAAACCTGCGCCTGGTGGTCTCACTGGCCAAGCGCTACACCGGCCACGGAATGTCCTTCTTGGACCTCATCCAGGAGGGCAACCTCGGCCTGATCCGGGCAGTGGAGAAGTTCGACTACGCCAAGGGTTTCAAGTTCTCGACCTACGCGACCTGGTGGATCCGGCAGGCGATCACCCGGGCAATGGCCGATTCCGGTCGTACCATCCGGCTGCCCGTACACCTGGCCGAACAGGTCAACAAGGTCGTACGCACCCGGCGCCGCATCCAGCAGACGCTGGAACGCGACCCGACTCATGAAGAGATCGGGCTGGAACTCGACATCACGCCCGAGCGAGTGGCCGAACTGCTCGACCACTCCCGCGACCTGGTCAGCCTTGATCAGGCAGTTGGCGCTGACGAACAGTCCCGTTTCGGTGACTTCATCGAGGATGCCGACGCGCCGGTGGCCGAGGATGCGGTTGCCTTCCAGATGATGCGTCAGGACCTCGGAACGGTGCTGGACACCCTGGACGAGCGGGAGCGCAAAGTTGTGACCGCACGGTTCGGGCTGGACGGGACACCGCCGCGCACCCTGGAACAGATCGGCCGGGCCTTCGGGCTGTCCCGCGAACGGGTCCGCCAGATCGAGCGTGACTCCATGGCCAAGCTCCGCCGCCCCGAGCGGGCCGACCAACTCCGGGACTACCTCACCTGAGCCACCGTTGGCGGTTTTGACGGAAACCACCACCTCGGGACCGGTGATTGTCTGGCGGTTTTGACGCAGATCGCCAACGGGCCGGTCACTTCTCAGGCCGGCAGGGGCTCGCTGCGGTCGGCTCGGCGGGCAGCTCCCTCGGTTCGTGTCGTGATCGGTTGCAGGCGCAGCTGCGGTTCCGCGATGTCGGCACCGTCGGCCCGGGCCAGAACGGTGCACCGTAACTGCGCGACCTCCGGTACGTCGTCGCAGAGCCGCGCGGCACGCAGCAGAACCTCCTCGATCGCCCCGGCGCTCACTGGGACTGCCCCGCCGTAGCCGTCGAGCAGTGGCCAGGCCGCAACCGAACGGATCAACTCGGCCGCATCGACGTCGGACAACGGCAAAGCTCGGTACGAGCGGTCGCCGAAGACCTCGATCGGAATCCCGGATACGCCGAAGGACACGACCGCGCCGAACGAGGGATCGTGCGAGATATCGACGCTGGTCGCGACCGATTCCGCGCCGTGGGTCTGGACGTAGTCGTGGCACACGGACAGGCCGTAACAGGCCAGCAACACTTCGATCTCCGCGGACGACAGCTCCCGACCCCCGGCATCCTCGGCAAGAACCTGGCTGACCAACTCCTGCGCGCGCTCCGGCGAGGCGTCGGGGAATCCCGGGACTTCTCCGACGCGCCGGGAACGCCACTGGCTGTAATGCACCGTCCGTGCCAATGCGGCGACCGCCCGATCAACCGGGAAAGAGGGCACCGAACCACGAAGGGCCACCGCGCCGTCGCCGGCCCGCACCAACGATTGCGGCAGTCCGTCGTGACCCAGGAACGTCGCCACGATCGGCTTGTCCGCATCCTTGGCGAGCTCGACCAGAGCCTCGGCGTACCTGTCCTGCGAGCGGCTGACCGGAGTGACGAATACCGCGACCAAGGCGTCGGCCCCCGGATCGGTCAGCGCGGCCCGGGTCGCCGCTGCGAAATCCTCCGGCGTCCCGTCGGCACCGATGTCGACCGGCCCGGCTCCGGCCAGCACCAGCCCGTTGCCCAGCAGCGAGTCGACGGCGAGCAGCCCTACCGCCGTCGAGTTGCCGACCACCGCCACCCGTGGCCCTTGGGGCAGTGGCTGGTGGGCCAGCAGCGTCACGACGTCGAAGAGTTGCGCCACGGTGTCCACCCGGATGATGCCGGTGGACGCGAACAGCGCCTCGATGCTCGGCTCTGCCAGGACCGGCGAGGTCCCCTCGAGGTTGGGGGTCAGGCCGGTGTGTCGCCCGCTCTTCACCACGACAATGGGTTTGGATCGGGCCACGAGGCGGGCCAGCCGGGCGAACTTGCGCGGATTGCCGAAGCTCTCCAGATGCAGGGCCACCACTTCGGTCGCCGGGTCGGTCGCCCAGTACTGCAGAAGGTCGTTGCCACTGACGTCGGCCCGGTTGCCGGCCGAGACGAAGCTCGACAGCCCGAGGCCGAGAACCCTCGCGCGTTCGAGCAGCGTCGCCCCCAGGGCACCGGACTGGGAGAAGAAGCCGATCCGGCCCGCAGCCGGAGCGATCGGGGCAAGACTTGCATTGAGCCGGACGTCGGAATCGGTGTTGATGAGCCCGAAGCAGTTCGGCCCGACCACCCGCATCCCGGACCCGCGGGCGGTGTTCACCAGCCGTCGTTGAGCCAGCAAACCCTCCTCGCCACGCTCGGCGAATCCGCCGGACATCACGACGATCCCGCGGACCCCGCGCGCCCGGCAGTGCACGACCACCTGCGGAACCGCGTCGGCCGGGACCGTCAGGATGGCCAGGTCGACCTCATCGGGGACCGACAGGACCGTGGGGAAGGCCGCAAGGTCCTGCACGGTCTGTGCCTGGTGATTCACCGGGTAGATCGGCCCGGGAAACCCTGCCGCGATCAGATTGGCCAGTACGGCATAGCCGATCTTGGCCGGGTCGTTGCTGGCACCGATGACGGCGACCGAGCGCGGGGTGAGCAGCCGCTTGATGGAGCGTGATTCGGCTCGCTGCTCACGCCCGTACCGAACCGAGCGCTGGGCCTCGGTGGGGGCGATGTCGAAGACGAGATGCACCACGCCCTCGTCGTAGGACCGCGAGGGTTCGTACCCGGCCTCGCGGAAGATCGAGATCATCTTGCGGTTCTCGGCCAGCACCTCGGCGACGAAGCGCCGGATACCCCGCTCCTGTGCCGCAGCGGCCAGGTGCTCCAACAGGACCGATCCGAGACCCCGGCCCTGGTGGGCATCCTCGACCAGAAACGCAACCTCGGCCTCGTCCCGGTCCGGGAGGCGCTCATAACGCCCGACGGCGATCAACTCCTCACCCAGCAAGACGATCAGCGCGACCCGGTCATGGTGATCGACGGTGGTGAATCGGAGGAGGTCCTTGTCCGAGACCCGCGGATACGGGCCGAAGAAACGCAGATATCGGGTGCGCTCGGAACTACGCGCGTGCAGGCCCAGCAATCCGTCGGCATCAGCCGGCGTGATCGGTCGGAGATGCACCGTCGCCCCGTCAGCGGCCACCACGTCCGCCTCCCAGTCCAGCGGATACGGCTGGGGCGAGGGCTCAGCGGAATCAGACATCTGCTGGGCTCAATCCCGCGGATCGTCCGGGTCGAGGCCGAGCAGCGGGAAGCTGGCTCGCCGGGTCCGTTGGATCGCGGCGTCGATGGCATCAGCGCCCCCTGGTTCCCAAGGGGTGTAGGCGGCGGATTCGTCCTCGGTCATTCGGGTTGGCGGGATCGCCCGAAGTTTGCGCTTGTGCACGTCCTCCAGCCATTCGGCTGGAATCGTCGTCTCGGGATCGACCGGTCTCCCGCCCACGATCGCCAGCAGGTGGGTCCAGGCTCGCGGGACACAGCGGATCAGGCCGTAACCCCCGCCACCTAGGATCAGCCATCTACCGTCGCAGATCTCGTGTGCCAGATCATGCATCGCGCCGTACGAGGCTCGTTGCCCGTCGATGGACAGCGCAAGATCAGCCAGTGGGTCGTCCCGGTGCGCGTCGCAGCCGCACTGACTGACCAGGACGTCCGGGGCGAATGCGCGTAGTGCCGAGGGCACGACGGAGTGGAACGCACGTAGCCATCCCCCGTCGTCGGTACGAGGTGGGAGCGCCACGTTGATCGACGTGCCGATTCCCGCACCGCGGCCGGTTTCTTCAGGGAAGCCGGTGCCGGGAAACAACGAGAGCGGGCTCTGGTGCAGGCTGATCGTGAGCACTCGCGGGTCGTCGTAGAAGGCCGCCTGCACCCCGTCGCCATGGTGGACATCGACATCGACGTACGCGATCCGCTGCGCCCCCTGCCCGAGGAGCCAGCTGATCGCCAAGGCGGGGTCGTTGTAGACGCAGAATCCGCTGGCGTTGTCGGCCATGGCGTGATGCAGACCTCCGGCGATATTGGCCGCGTGGTCGCCCTTGCCGCTCCAGACCCATTCCGCCGCCTGGATGCTGCCGCCGACGATCAGTGACGAGGCCTCGTGCATCCGGTCGAAGATCGGATTGTCCGGGGTTCCGAGGCCGTGCCCGGCGCCGTACGGGTCATGCGGAGCCCGCTTCACCGCGTCGATGTAGGCGGGGGTGTGGATGCGGTGCAACAACTCCTCGTCCGCAACGATCGGCGCCAGACGGGTGATCGCCGGTGCCTCAAAGACGCCGAGCGTTCGAGCCAAGGCGATGGTGAGCTCGAGCCGGATCGGATGCAGCGGATGATCACCGCCGAGGTCGTACTCGAGCATGGCGTCGTCCCAGATCACCGCGACCGCATCGCTCATCCTGCACACGGTAGCGATCCGGACTTCTGCCGCCGTTCGATCGACGGATTGGCATCCAGCACGCATGCTGGAGCTGTGTCCAACTATCCGCAGGGCCGCCCGATGACCGGGCGACTTCAGTATCTGGTGGCCCTGCTCGCCGCGATTGCGCTCACGGCCGTGGGTTGTACGGAGAATTCGCCGGAGTCCAGCGGCGTCTCCACCTCCGAGCTATCGGCTACTGCTGAGCCCACCGGGATGCCGGTCGCAGAAGCCGAGGTGGACTTCCAGGCCGGCATCGACGAGGCCACGGCGTTCGCCGCCAGCCAGGGCATCGAGGTCAGCATCGCAGTCATCGACCGGGAACTCGACGACGAGGCCGTCAACGGCGCCGCGGCCGACACGCCGATCTTCGGTGCCTCCTTGGTGAAGCTGTTCCTCGCCGACAACCTGCTGCAGCGGCAGCGAGCAGGCGAGTTCGCACTCTCCGCGCAGGACCGTTCCCTGCTGGAGGCGATGCTCGTCTCTTCCGACGACGCTGCGGCCGATTCGCTGTATTCCCGGTTCGGGGGAGAAGCCATGGTCTCCGAGGTGGCGCAACGCTACCGGCTGCCGAGTGTGGCACCAACCGCTGAGGCCGGCTCCTGGGAGCTCACAACGATGTCGGCCCGCGACGTCGCCCGTTACTACGACCGCTTCCTGACCACCCTGCCAACGGCCGACCGCGACTACGTCGTCGGCCTCCTGCGGGCAAGCACCATGATCGCTCGAGACGGCTTCGACCAGTTCTTCGGCATCCCCACCGCCCTCCCGGGGCTGACACTGGCAATCAAGCAGGGCTGGATGTGCTGTCCCAGGGATACCAGCTACCTGCACACGACAGGCATCCTGGGTTCGGACAACCGGTACACCGTGGCCATCCTCAGCGGCAACCCGGGCGTCGTGGAATCCGGCTTCTCCACTGAGCTGTTGAGCCAGATCACCGCGCTCGTCTTTCCACCGGGGTCCATCGCCGGCTGACTTGGTCTGCGTGGTACCGGGAACGCCGTACCATCTGTCCTGGACTTCGCGAAGGAGCGGCCCGAGTGAACGACTTGATCGACACCACCGAGATGTATCTCCGTACGATCTACGAACTCGAAGAAGAAGGCGTGACCCCGTTACGCGCCCGGATCGCGGAGCGGCTGCACCAGAGCGGACCAACGGTGAGCCAGACGGTGGCGCGAATGGAGCGCGACGGCCTCGTCTCGGTCGAGGGTGATCGACACCTCGAACTCAGCGACACCGGCCGCAAGCTCGCTACCCAGGTGATGCGCAAGCACCGCCTGGCCGAACGGCTGCTCGTGGATGTCATCGGTCTGGACTGGGAAGACGTGCACATCGAGGCTTGCCGCTGGGAGCACGTGATGAGCGAAGCCGTCGAGCGTCGGCTCGTCGCCCTACTCGACAACCCGACCACCTGCCCCCATGGAAACCCGATCCCAGGTCTGGACGAGCTGGGCTGGTCGGAGGTGCCCGCACCCCAGCTGAGCATGACTCAGCTGGTGTTGCTCTCCGAGGTGGCCACCACCGCCGGGGTCCGTGTCATCGTCGAGCGGATCAGCGAGCAGATCCAGGCCGATGCCGAACTGATGCACCGGCTGACCGAAGCCAACATCCGCCCTGGCAACACCGTGTTGGTGACTCGCCGGGTCGACGGCGTCGACGTCGATGGCCACGGGCTGCCTCGGCTTGCCGCAGAGCACATCTTCGTAAGCCTGTTCCGCTGAGCCGCTGGAGCCCACCCGATCCATGACTGACAATGCTGAGTTGCCGTTGCACCCGTTCGCCGGCCTTCCCGACTACAACGCCATCCCCAGACTTGGCGGGCTAGCCCTCTCGCCGGACGGGTCCCGATTGGTGACAGCGGTGGCGACGCTCAATCCGGAGAAAACGAAATGGCAGACCGCGCTCTGGGAGGTGGATCCGGAGGGCAAGAACTCCGCACGACGGCTCACCCGCAGCGCCCCCGGTGAGTCGTCGCCGGTCTTCACACCCAGCGGTGAACTGCTGTTCAGCTCCGCCAGACCCGATCCCGACGCCGGGAAGGACGCCGAGGAACCCAAGGCCGGACTGTGGGTGCTCCCGTCCCACGGCGGCGAAGCGCGGCTGGTGCTGTCCAGGCCCGGCGGGGTGTCCGCCGTTGTAGTCGCCCGCGATTCCAACGCGGTCGCTGTTGTGACCGCCATGAACACCGGTGTCAAAGACGGTAAGTCCGACGCCGAACGGATCAAGGCCCGGAAAGAGGCCGGAGTCACCGCCCTGCTGCATGAGGACTACCCCGTTCGCTATTGGGACCATGACCTCGGGCCCGCCTGGCCACACGTCTTGTATCTCGCTGGAATTCCCGCGGATGGGCCGGCGCGCGACCCGGAGATAGGCAGGGCGACCAGCGACACGGACGAAGCGCCCGACCCCACGATCGCAACCTCGAGGGACGACCTGGGGGAAGACTCGGTCGAGATTCGTGACCTGACGCCGGACGCCGGCCTGACCAGTCTCGGCGGCGAGGACCTGGCACTGTCCCCGGATGGCAGCCGCATCGCCCGGACGGTCGAGGTCGCCGGCGCCACTGCCGGGCACAGACGAACCCAGGTCGAGCTGGTGGACACTGAAACCGGACATACCCGCGTCCTCGCGGAGGGCGCCGAACTCGACTTCTTCGAGCCAGCGTTCTCCCCCGACGGTTCCGCTGTGATCTGCGTCCGTGGGACGCACAGCAGCTATGACGAGCCGCCGGACCAGACCCTGTGGCTGATCGACCCGGATACCGGCGACGGTCGCGACCTCACGCCCGATCTCGACCTGTGGCCGGGCTCGCCGACCTGGGCCGAAGACGGCAGCGGGGTCTACTTCACCGCCACCGAGCGAGGGCATCATCCGGTCTTCCGGGTCGAGGTGGAGTCCGGGGCCGTAACTCGGCTGACCTCCGGCGGGTACTACTCCGACCTCCAAGTGGCAGCGGACGGGTCGGCGGTCTACGCGCTGCGCGCTGCGTACGACTCACCGTTTCTGCCGGTCCGACTCGACCCCTCTCGGGTCGATCAGGAGGCCGTCATCCTGCGCAGCCCCGGCACGATCGACCAGCTCCCCGGCACGCTGCAGCGGGTCGAGGCCAAGGCCGATGACGGCACGACGATCCAGTCCTGGCTGGTCCTGCCCCAGGGCGCCGGCCCGGACTCGCCTGCGCCGCTTCTGCTTTGGATCCACGGCGGCCCACTGATGAGCTGGAATGCCTGGTCCTGGCGGTGGTGCCCGTGGCTGATGGCCGCCCGCGGCTACGCCGTACTGCTGCCCGATCCGGCGCTGTCGGACGGGTACGGCCAGGACTTCGTACGGCGCGGCTGGGGGCAGTGGGGCGGTACCCCGTACACCGACCTGATGGCAGCCACCGATGCCGCCCTCGAGCGTCCCGACATCGATCAGACCCGCAGCGCGGCGATGGGTGGTTCCTTCGGCGGCTACATGGCCAACTGGATCGCTACCCACACCGACCGATTCGACGCGATCGTGACCCATGCCTCGTTGTGGCACCTCGACGGGTTCTCCGGTGCGACGGATGCCTCGTACTACTGGGAGAAGGAGTTCGGTGACCCGCTCACTCACCCGGAGCGCTACGACGCCAACTCTCCGCACAAGTTCGCCGACGACATCGCAACGCCGATGCTGGTCATTCACGGCGACAAGGACTACCGCGTGCCGATCGGTGAGGGTCTGCGCCTGTGGTATGACCTGCGCAAACGCGGGATCGAGTCGAAGTTTCTGTATTTCCCCGACGAGAACCACTGGGTGCTCACCCCTGGGAACGCGGCGGTCTGGTACGAGACGGTGTTCGCCTTCCTTGCCCAGCATGTCCTGCGCCAACCATGGCAGCGGCCCGACCTCCTCTAGACCGTGCAGGCGCTCGACGCGGTCACTCGATCGGCAGAACCCGCATTCAGCCCGCTTCCTCGGCCGGATAGCCGAGCATCTCCCGGACCGTGACGGGCGGGAGTGCGTGGTCCAGCGCCGTGCGCACCAGTTGGGCAAGGGAATAGCCCGGATCGCTGTCCAAAGCCCGGTCCAGTGCCACATTGGCCAATGCGCCGTCCCCGCGCGCCCAGGAACTCAAGGCCAGCAAGGTCGCCGGTGCCGCGTCCAATGGTGGCGGCAATCGACGGAGCAACTCGATCCACAGCGACTCTGCCGCCGAAGCTGTCTCCTGCAGGCAATGGCCGGCGACTCGATCCCGAAGGGGGCGATCGATCAGCGCGACGGAGATCCGAGCGGCATCCCGATGTGTCAGGCACCGCGGCGCACAGGCAGCTAGTCCGCTCACCCGCCGGTCGATGAAGTCTTCGATCCGCTCTCGGTAGGCCTCCGAGGCACCCTTGCTGGACGCCTCGGCCAACTCCCGGCACACATGGTCCAGGGCCCGCTCGGTAGCGGAGATCGATTCCGGATCGGGAGCGATCATCTCGATCAATGCCGAGCGACTGTCCCTGACCACGGAGCCGGAATAGGCCGCGTACGCGGCGAGCTCGCCGGATGGCGCCGGCACCGCCGTGCCCTCCGCAGGGCAGCAGTGCGGGTCCGGACACAGGTAGGACCGCCAGCGCCCCGCACGGACCAGGACGATGTCACTGACCTCCATCCCACCCTCGAACAACGCCTCGTCGAGGTTGGCGACCAAGTCCACATACGGACCCAGTCCCTCGCCGTCCGGGCATTCGGTCATCACCATCGCGAGACATTCCGCAGCCCCGTCGCGTCGCAGCGCCTCGACCAACGGCTCCAACTCAGCCACCGAGGGCGCGTAGTCAGCCCCGTCCGGAGGAAGGTCGGCACGCATCGTGATGCCGAGCCGGGACCGAGGTCCGCTCAGCCCGACCAGGACCAGCGACTGCTCGGGCGGGAATCCGAGGAGGTGCGGTACGGCGGCGATCAGGCTTCCGGGACCGCTGAGACGGAGTTTCGGGGTGCTTTCCATGCCGTTGAGCGTCCTTGCCCGAGCGACCGCCATGGGCCCGAGAACGGCAGTTGTGGATAACCAAACGCCCGTCCGGGCGGGACGCTGTGGACTGTCGGCGGGTTCGGTGACCGCCGGCCGGCCACGCTAGGGTGACCAGATGACCGCGCCTTCTCGCTGCGGCCAAGTCGTGCTGGGCCAGCTGGGTTACGTCGACGGAAGCGACCGCCATGGGCCCGAGAATCAGCCGATGGACGCAGGCTGTCGCGAACCAGGAATATCCGCCCGGCGTGCCGAGGCGGTAGTCATGCCCGGGCGGTGATGGCTCCCAGATATCCAGCGATCAGGGCCTTACCGACCTCTTCGATCAGCGCATCCTCGGGCAGGAACCGGTCGGAATGCAGGCCGGGTCGGGCCGGATCGTTGTCATCACCTGTGCCCACGAAGATCATCAATCCCCGGGTCCGGTGGCAATAGTGCGAGAAGTCGTCGGCACCGAATGACCGGAAGCTGTCATCCACGATTGCTCCCGTCCGCCGCAGCCAGCCGGCCGCCGCGCCGGCCAGATCGGCGTCGTTGACCAGTACGGGTTCAGACGGAGCGACCTGAAGGGTTGCCGTACACCCGTGGGCCAGGGCGGTATGCGTCACGACCTGTTCCATCGCGGCCAACAGCTCGATGCGATCGGAGTCCCGCATGACACGAAAGCTGCCCTGTGCGCGTGCTCGCCCCGGGACCACGTTGCTCGTCGTTCCGGCATGCACCTGAGTGATGCTGAGAACGGTCCCCACCGTCGGATCCACCCGACGGCTGGCCAGTTGCTGCAGGCTGACCACCATCTGGCACAACGCGAGCACCGGATCACGAACCCGGTGCGGATATCCGGCGTGTCCGCCGATGCCCTCGACGAGGATGTCCACGACGTCGGTTCCGGCATTGGTGGGCCCGGGGGTCACGCCGAGCACACCCCCAGGCAACTGTGGTTGAACATGCGCGGCGATCACGGCGTCGAGATCGTCCAGCAACCCGGAATCTGCCACATCCGCCCCACCCGAAGGCGCCACCTCCTCGCGTGGCTGCAGGACCGCGACGATCGGCCGCGGCAAGGGAATGCGAACCGCGGCCCGGCACACCGCGACGAGAGCCGCCATGTGTACGTCGTGACCGCAGGCGTGCATGATATCGCCTTTTGCCGACCATTCGACGCCAGTCCGCTCCACGATCGGCAGTGCGTCGAGCTCGGCACGAAGCCCGATTGCCTGGCCATTCCCACCGAAGCGCACCCAGCGACCGGTGCCGGCGACGACGTCGACGGTTCCGGCGGGAAGCTCCTCGACCATGGCCTCGGCCGTGTCCTGCTCGTTCCCCGACACACGCGGATCGCCATGCAACCGGTGTCGGAGCTCGATGGCGGCGGACAGCTCCCCAACCAGCCCGGCCAGCAGCGCAGCGTGCAACTGGTCCAGGTCGGCCGCGCTCAGAGTCACGCCGGGTCCAGTCGGTAGGCCCGAATCGCATTGCCGGCGAGGATCATTCCTGCGGTGCGCTCGGCATCGAGCTCCGTCCAGCTGCCGTCGACCACGCCGTTGCGCAGGACACCGGCCAAACCACGGCGAAACAGCAGCGTCCCAAGGTGATACAGCTCCGGCAATCCGAACGCGTCTGAGGAGAACAGGACCTTGCCGAACGGCGCCAGCTCCAGAAGTTCCTCGATCACCCGTCCCGAGCTTGCACCGAGATTGTGCGTGGCCAGTCCCAGGTCGAGAAACACGTGGCTGAAGACCTGGGCGAGATAGCCGGCGTAGCGGTGGAAGGGGTAGTTGTGCAACAACATGATCGGGACGCCGCGGCTCTGGGTCGCCCGCAGCAGCGGTGTCAGCAGCAGCGGATTGCCGTCGCGCAGATCGGTGTCGGAATCTCCGAGGCCCACGTGGAACTGCACCGGCTTGCCCAATTCGATGCCGGCCCAGACCAGAAAGCTGTGCAGCACGCGATCCTGGCAGCGGGGGGGAGCACCGGCGTCCAGCGCAGCGAGCCAGCGACCCGCCGCGGTGGAGACCTCCGCGTCTGTGGGCTGCTCGCCCGGAAGCTCCAGGCCCGTGCGGTAGGCAGCGATGGACTTCACGCCCACCGCGTTCGCAGTCCGTTGCGCCAGTCGTTCTCGGACCGCTGCGGCGAAGCCTGAGGCATCCACCCCTTCGCCGATCACCTGCTCGGCCACCTGCTCCAAGCGGACGACTTCGAGGGAGACCCCGTCGACAGTGGCAGCCATCTCCGTCGGGTCGAGGA
>JACCQS010000495.1 GCA_013814015.1 Geodermatophilaceae bacterium
GTCGTGGCCGAAGCGGGCGCCGAGGCATGACCCCGGCGACCGACCCGATCGCCGATGCTCGCCGGGTCGTCGTCAAGATCGGTTCTTCGTCGCTGACCTCGATCGCCGGTGGCATCGACGCGGCCAGTGTCGGACAACTTCTGCTTGTCCAGGCCTACGCTGCTGCCTTCGCTGCCTACGGTCTGATCGTCGGACAGGTGTTGCTGACCGCCGACGACTTGCACCGGCGTGCGCATCCCGATCGCCCGGGCCGGCGACGTGCGGGCAGCCCTGTGCGGTGCCGACGTCGGCACGTTGTTTCCGGCCACCGGCCGTCGTCCGACGGCACGGCTGTTCTGGCTGCGCTATGCCAGCCGCCCACGCGGGTCGATCGTGCTCGACGCCGGGGCCGTTCGGGCCGTACGAGCGCGACGTGCCTCCTTGCTCGCCGCCGGGATCACCGGGGTCACCGGGGACTTTCTGGCCGACGACCCGGTCGAGTTGCTGGGACCCGACGGTGCGGCGATCGGTCGTGGACTGGTTGCCTATGACGCCGGTGAGTTGCCGGCGATGCTGGGAAGGTCCACCAGCGAGCTTCCGCCGGAACTGCGGCGCGAGGTCATCCATCGCGACGAGATGATCGTGCACTGACCTCTGGTGCCCCGAACGGTGTTGAATCCAGGGTCCACACAGGAGGTTCGCCATGGCACGGGTGATCGCAGGGATGACGATGTCCCTGGACGGGTTTGTCGCAGATTCCGCTGGCGGCACCGACTGTCTCTATCCCGACCTCTCGGAGCTGCGGGGCAGTCCGTACATCAAGGGTCTGATCGACCAGACCGGTGCGGTCGTCATGGGGCGGCGGACTTTCGGCATGGCCGAGCCGGACTCCTACGTCGGCGACTACGAGTTCCAGGTTCCGATTTTCGTGCTGACCCACGAGCCGCCGCTCGTGGCCCCGAAGCAGGATGAGTCCCTGACGTTCACGTTCGTGATCGACGGCGTGGAGTCCGCGATGGCACAGGCAACCCGGGCCGCTGGCGATAGAGCTGTCACCGTCGTCGGCGGTGTCTCTGTGGTCCAGCAGCTACTGAACGCAGGACTGGTCGACGAACTGCACGTCGATGTCATGCCCGTCTTGATCGGCTCCGGTCTCAGGTTCTTCAAGAACATTGATTCCGACCGCGTTCAACTCGAGAAGGTGGAGGTGCAGGAGGTCGGCGAGCGAACCAGCCTGCGCTTCCGCATCGCGAGATAGCGGGCGGCGCAGCCGCCCGGCAGAAACCGGCAAGCAAAGGCCTGGGCAGAATGACCAGGTGAGCGTACGAGCCATCCGGCAGATCGGGGATCCCGTTCTGCGCACCCCGTGTGACCCGATCCGGGAATTCGACGAGAAGCTGCGTGCGCTGGTTGCCGATCTCGAAGACTCCGTGAACGCTCCGGGCCGCGCCGGACTCGCAGCTCCGCAGATCGGCGTCGGACTTCGGCTCTTCTGCTACAACATCGACGGGAAGATCGGTCACCTGATCAATCCCCGCCTGGTCGAACGCTCCGAGGAGACCGAGATCGAGGACGAGGGCTGTCTGTCGATAGCCGGGATGTGGTTTCCCACGGTTCGCTCAAGGTTCGCCGTAGCCGAGGGCGTCGACCAGCACGGCGAGCCGCTTACGTTGTCGGGCCATGGGCTGATTGCTCGGTGCCTGCAACATGAGATCGATCATCTCGATGGTCGGCTCTATCTCGACCGGCTCACCGGCGAGACCAAGCGAGCGGCCTACCGGGCGCTTGCATGAGCGACGTGTCGGACCGATCACCTCGGCCACGCCGCGGCTTGCTTGCCGCTCTGGGCCGGCCGGCCCGGGTGGTCGCGGGTGCTTTCGCCTTGGCCATCGTGATTGGCACCGTGCTGTTGTCCTTGCCTATCGCTACTGAGACCGGGCGCGGCGGTGGATTCGTTCCCGCGGTATTCACGGCCTCTTCGGCCGTTTCGGTGACCGGCTTGTCCATCGTGGACACAGCCAGTTACTGGTCGACGTTCGGCGAGATCACCATCCTTGTCCTTATGCAGGTCGGCGGCCTGGGCGTCATGACGCTGGCCTCGATGCTGGCCGTACTCATGTCTCCGCGATTGCGGCTGAGGTTCAATCTCACCGTCCAGGCGGAGTCGTCCGCGTTGACCCTGGGTGACGTGCGTCGTGTCGTAGTGGGCGTCGTGCAGCTGAGTTTGTTTTTCGAGGCCCTGATCGCAGCGGCACTGACCCTGCGGTTGGTCCTCGGCTACGACCGCTCCATCGGACCGGCGGCCTACGAGTCGGTCTTTCACTCGGTGTCGGCCTTCAACAACGGGGGATTCGCGCTCTTCTCCGACAGTCTTACCCGCTATGTCAGTGATGCCTGGATCTGCGTTCCGATCGCACTGGCGGTGGTCATCGGGAGCCTGGGGTTCCCGGTCCTGCTCGAACTGCGGCGAGAACTGTTCCAACCGCACCGGTGGTCCCTGCACACCAAACTGACGCTGGGAGTCTCTGGAATCCTGCTGGTCGTCGGGCCCGTGCTGATCACCGCGATGGAGTGGAACAATTCGCGGACGCTGGGCACTTTGAGCATTCCCGACCGGCTCCTGGCCGGAATCTTTCACGGGGTGATGCCGCGCAGCGGCGGGTTCAACACGATCGACATCGGCGCCATGAACGCCGAGAGTCTCGTGGTGATGGACGGACTGATGTTCATCGGTGGAGGCAGCGCAAGTACGGCCGGTGGGATCAAGGTGACGACCTTCGCGATCCTCGCGCTGGTGATCGCCGCTGAGATCCGCGGTGAGCCCGACGTCCAGGCACTGAAGCGCCGGATCCCCACTTCGGTACAACGCCAGGCCCTGACGGTGGCGCTGGTCAGTGTGGGAGTGATCGTCGTGGCCACGCTGGTCCTGTTGTCGTTGACCGATCTGTCGTTGGATCTCGTGCTTTTCGACACGATCTCGGCCTTCGCCACAGTGGGCCTGTCCAGCGGTGCATTGGCCGAGATGCCGGGTTCAGCCCATATCATTCTGGCGGTCCTGATGTTCGCCGGCCGACTCGGGCCGATCACACTGGCAACCGCATTGGCGACCAAGGAGCGCACCCGGCGCTACCGGCTTCCGGAGGAGCGACCGATCGTTGGTTAGACGACATGGGTAGGAATTCAGATTCAAGCACGGTCGTGCTCGGCCTCGGTCGGTTCGGGAGGTCGCTGGCCGTGGAACTGGCCCGACGCGACGTCCAGGTCTTGGGTATCGATCAAGATGCCAAGATCGTGCAGAACCTTTCCGAGGAACTGACCCACGTGGTCAACGCCGACACGACCGATCCCGACGCGCTGCGCCAACTCGGCGTGACCGACTTCGGACATGCGGTGGTCGCGATCGGGACCGCGACCGAGGCCTCGATTCTCACCGTCGCCGCACTCACCGACCTCGGCGTCACCAGCATCTGGGCCAAGGCGACGAGTCGAATGCAGGCCCGCATTCTGCAGCGTGTCGGTGCCCACCATGTCGTGCTTCCCGAACACGAGATGGGCGAGCGAGTGGCCCATCTGGTCACCGGCCAGATGCTGGACTTCATCGCATTCGAGGACGACTACGCCCTCGTCAAGACGCGCACGCCGCAGGAGGCGGTCGGTAAGACGCTCGGTCAGGCGCGACTCAGGTCGAAATACGGCGTCACCGTCGTGGGCAGCAAACGAAGAGGCCAGGCATTCACCTATGCGACGCAGGACACGATGGTCG